>CAYGUZ010000419.1:0-2127 GCA_964353215.1 uncultured Flavobacteriaceae bacterium | reverse complement strand
CAACAACCCCAATTGTTTTGCCTTTTCCGCTTCTTAGAGCCGCCGCAATTCTATTGTGTCTATAATTCAGCTGCTCTGCAGCTTCAAGTACTTTCCGTTTCGTTTTTGGAGAAACTAGGGAACTGTCATTAAATACCCGTGAAACCGTGGCAAGGGAAAGCCCCGTCATTTTTGAAATATCCTTTATGCCCGCCATGTAAATACTGTTAAAAAATCTGAAGATAAGTGAAAAAATACAATCTTAACCCGTTGTGCATTTTAAACAATACTTATTTTGATGTTAGACTTGCCACATTTGACCAGAGGTTAAGATAAGAGTGTGTTAGCTGTTCAAATTAACTTTTGAACATGTCAAAAGTTAAGGGGAATAGACCTTGGAATTTAAGCAAAAGGCAGTAGAACTTAGCCATGACCGTGGCAGTATTGTTAGGATATGTAGCGAACTGGATGTCCCTACTTCGTAACTGAGCGAACGGCGAAGATAATCAAGGGACTTGGTCAGAACAGTTTTTCTTGTAAAGAAAACCCCGAACTGACCAATGAACATTAAGAAATTAAGGAGTTGAAGAAAAGGCCAGGGGCTGTTGAACTGGAAGGTGATATCCCAAAGAGGCGATAGCAATCTTCTTTTATGGCGACAGGAAAATTTAGGTTTTTAAAACATCATAAGTTTAAATTTCCAGTTGAGAAGATGTGCAAAATGTTCAAGGTAGGTAAGTGGGTATAATCATTGGTTGACCAGAGGGCCGTCCAAACGATGGTCGTAAAATAAGGTCATTACATCACTGATCATAATGTATTCAAGATAGCTTTGGTATTTATGGGACACCAAGGGTTAGAGCTGATCTTTCAAAAAGGGGATATCACGTTTCCCCAGACCAAGAGTGGCAAGAAGAAAGTACAAGTTTTAGCTACAATTAATGACAGCATCTATTTTTTTATAACCAGAAATGACAACACACTTCAAATAATCAGTTATCCTTAATGGTTTTAGGGGTTTATGGTAAAAAATTGAGCACATAAAAGAATGCTATTACGGCTAATAGAATCCAAGTTATAAAGCCTACGGCAAAAGTTTTAAAGCCTAATTCTTTAAGTTGTTTCATGTTTATATTTAGGCCTATTAGAAATAGGGTAAATACCAATATCCTTTTAGAAATCCAAACCACATCAGGGCCAATATTTTCAAAAGCAGGAATAAAAGAATTCACACAAATGGCAGTTATAAATGCAATGATAAACCAAGGGAAACTTTTTCTATTGAACTCCTTTGATTTTAGTGATACCAATAAAACCAGCGGCACTATCCAAAGTGCTCTAACCAACTTCGTAGTGGTGGCTATAAGTAGCGCTTCTTCTCCAAATGTATTACTAGCCCCTACCACAGAACTTGTGTCATGTATTGCGATAGCCGCCCAAACTCCAAACTGATTTTGGGTGAGTTCAAAGAAATGACCTATTGGAGGGAAAATAAATAATGCTACTGAGTTAAGTACGAAAACAACGGCGAGCGCAATACTTGTTTGTTGTCCAGTCGCTTTCACACCAGGGCTTACCGCTGCAATTGCACTACCTCCACAGATAGCTGTTCCTGCTGCGACCAAAAATGTGATAATCTTTTCTGTCTTAAATAGGTGTCTTAAGGCAAAGGCAAAGGCAAAGGCAAGGACAATACCTGACAGGCTTATAAAAAAACTATCGCCGCCCACCTTAACAGCTGTTTGTAAATCAATTCCGAACCCCAATCCGATAACTGAGGCTTTAAGAAGTTTACTTTGTGCTTTAGAGTGATATGGAATTGGCTTCTTCTTGAGAAGACCGGACAAGCCTATAGCTATTCCCAATGTTAAGGCAATAGGCGCGGATATGTGATTAAAAAATACAGCCAAGAAGACTATAAGTACCAAACATAAAGGGAAAATTAATTTACGCACAATACAAATGTAAACGTTTACATTGTAAAATAAAAAATATTATCAAATCCGTTGTGCATTTTAAACCTTTTTCTAATGCCTAGCGCATTTGCCCTGAGGTTATTTACTTTCAGGGTTTAGTCCAAAATATGACAGCGCTAATAGTTTTCATTATCAACTACTTGTCGAATCATTTGGTTGGCAAATCCCCATT
>CAYGUZ010000418.1:0-2141 GCA_964353215.1 uncultured Flavobacteriaceae bacterium | reverse complement strand
ATAAGATTCCGATTTTAGGAAACCAAAGAAAATTACTCTCTCTCAGAGCCTTATTCGGCCTTATCTCGATGAGCTTGTTCTTTCTGTCCTTTAAACATTTGACTATTGGAACCGCGGTCTCGTTGCGCTACATCGCACCTATTTTTGCCGCAATATTTGCAGTTTTTTTGTTAAAAGAAAAGCTGAGACCCATTCAGCTTCTCTTCTTTCTGATGGCTTTTTCGGGCGTTATCATCCTTAAAGGTTTTGATGGAAACGTGAGCAACACCGGTATGGCTTTGGTAATAACAGCTTCAGTTTTTACAGGTCTAGTTTATATAATCATTCGAAAAATCGGTAAAGGCGACCACCCTGTCGTTGTGGTAAATTATTTTATGTTTCTATCGACAGTAATCGGTGGACTTATCTCCATTTTTATATGGATACCACCGCAAGGCTGGGATTGGGTGTTATTAGGCAGCCTAGGAATCTTTGGCTATTTCGGCCAAGTGTATATGACGAAAGCTTTTCAAATAGCAGCAACTAATAAGGTTGCCCCAATAAAATATACCGAGGTCATTTTTACCATTGCCATTGGTGTCTTTTGGTTTGATGATAATTATACCTTCTGGAGCTTTTTAGGGCTCTTTTTAATTATTGGAGGATTGGTGGCGAATACCTTGGTAAAGAAAAACTAATGTTTTTAGGACAAACTCGCTAAACTCTTTTCTAAAGTTTCAATCTTAGCTTCAGCATCAGCTACTTTTTTACGCTCCATTTCCACAACTTGTGGTGGAGCATTATTCACAAAACGCTCGTTAGCAAGTTTCTTTTGTACCGATTGTAAAAAACCTTTGGTGTATTTTAATTCTTCATTTAGTTTTTTCAATTCTTCTTCTACATCTATTGCACCAGCAATAGGTATAAAATACTCATTACTCTTTACCCTAAAACTTAATGCCCCATCTACTGCTTCCGTAACAGTGCCGATAATAGATAGATTGCTTAATTTGGTAATAATGGCGTTCAGTTTAGATGAGACCCCACCAGCGTTAAGTTCCAACAACTCCAATTCATCTTTATTGGGAATATTTTTCTCTTTACGAATATTACGAACCCCAGAAATTACCTCAGCGGCAAAATCAAAATCTGCAATTAGATTACTATCAGCGGCACCGCCCTTTGGCCAATTTGCAATGCACAAAGCTTCCTCAGGAGAACGTTGGTTCATGTGCTGCCAAACTTCTTCACTCAAAAATGGCATAAATGGGTGCAGTATTCTTAGGTTTTCTTCAAACAAATGAATAACCGACGTCAACGTCTTCTTATCTATTGGTTGTTGGTAGGCAGGCTTTACTATTTCCAAAAACCAGGAACAGAAATCGTCCCATATCAATTTATACATTGCCATCAAAGCATCAGATATCCTATACTTGCTGTAATGGTCTTCAATTTCAGCTAAAGTTTGATTAAACTTGGCACTGTACCATTCAATTCCAATCTTAGCGGCTTCTGGCTGTTCTATATCTGCTACTTCCCATCCTTTTACCAATCTAAAGGCATTCCAGATTTTATTGGCAAAATTCTTTCCTTGCTGGCATAAAGCTTCATCGAACATTAAATCATTACCCGCGGCTGAACTTAAAAGCAAACCAACACGAACACCATCTGCACCATATTCTTCAATCAATTTTAGGGCATCTGGAGAATTACCCAAAGATTTTGACATCTTTCGACGCTGCTTGTCTCTTACCAGTCCGGTTAAATACACATTTTCATAGGGTCTTTCATTACGAAACTCGTATCCAGCTACAATCATACGGGCTACCCAAAAAAACAAAATATCCGGACCAGTCACCAAATCATTTGTAGGATAATAGTAGTTTACTTCTTCATTTTCAGGTTCCAATATTCCCCCGAAAACACTTATGGGCCACAACCAAGAAGAGAACCAAGTATCGAGCACATCGTTGTCTTGGCGTAAATCATTTGCTGTCAGAGACTGCTCTACTCCGCTCGAAGAGACAGCTTGTTGGGCCAATTTTAAAGCACCTTCAAGTGATTCGGCAACTACAAAGTCTTCTTTACCATCTCCGTAATAATAGGCTGGAATCTGTTGCCCCCACCATAATTGGCGAGAGATATTCCAATCTCTAATATTC
>CAYGUZ010000417.1:0-2145 GCA_964353215.1 uncultured Flavobacteriaceae bacterium | reverse complement strand
TTATTACAACTTACTACTGCAAAAGACAGTAATAACCCTACAAATATGTATTTCATGTTATTTAATTTCATGTTCTTAGCTTTTAGATTGTAATTACTGTTTCCTGTTTGTCGTTATCCAAGTTTTATAAACTGGCAGCCCTATTACATTGGTCCCAGTAGGTTGGCCAATCATACTGTTCGGCATTTCAATTGCAATGGACATTGTGTTTGCCCCATCAAAGGTATCTTCCCCTGGTACATTAAAACCACTGTTATCCATAGCACTCGGAGCTAAAACCTCGTTAAAACGGAAAAAGTCGAAAAAGAAAGGATCTTGTCGTGGACCTGCAAAAAGAGATACACCTTCTGAGGTCGTTTCTGTAATAGCTGAAGCAGCAGAGATTTCGACATCGCCTAGAGGGCTGTCTACTAAAACGTTACTATTAAGCCCTGTTTGACCAGGGGTAACAGGCCCAAAGAAATACATTCTTCCGTCTCGAGGAATGGCCTGTATAACCATGTCTTCGGTAAGGTCACCATCTAAATCAATGTTTATTTCTGTTAAAACATCTTCGTCAAATGTTCCGTAAGCCAATCCATCTACTACATTAGACTGCAGGTCAACTATAAAAACTGTATTATCTGAGCCCATAGTAGGCTCAAAAGCAAAATAGTCGGCGATATCGGCTGTTGTTCCCATACTAGCCGGTGCGTCAATGTGGTCTGCCGCAACAAAAATTGCCGTTGCCAGGCCCAAAAGCCCAAAACCAGTTGAAAACTTAGTTATTTTTTTCATTTTTTATTATTGTTTGAAGATTAATACAACCCTACCTACGGGACTTCACCGATAGGGGTTTGGTTTAAAAATGTTAAAATTGTCTTAATGAAAACTCTGACTGAGAATCATATACTTTGTAAACAAGTGTAGGTGAAGTCCTATATTTTCATTTTCTTTGAGTTTTAATTAACCTACCTCATGAACCCTTCAGCCTCAGGATGGATTTCTAAATTTGGCTCTTTAGCAGATGAATACTCCGAAGCTTACAAAGATTTTGACGCCCTTTATAACGACCTTTTATTAAACGGGTTTATTTATGGCGTGCATCTGGCGATACCTTCATTTATAGAAACAGAGCATAAATTATCTGAAGACGAGGTAGCAAAAATCAATCTGCTATCCGCTCTATACTACTCCTATCGCTTTGATACGGGGAACATTAATTTTGAAGAGTTTGTAAATACTGTATTTAGCTATTATAATACCTTAGAGCTAGGTAAAATTTCTTTCTTGAATAAAATACTTACCGGAAGTAAGACAGATGCCCAGTTAGAGCAATTGATAGATTCAAGAATCTATTTGAATGGCAATATATTTAACAGGGCATTCGGAAATAGCATCACCAATTCACTGCTTTTTATCGATGTTTTGTTATTTAGGGCCTATCTATCGGATAAAATCAATTTGATTCGGCATGCGCAGCTGTTGGAATATATAACCGTGAATATCGCATATCAGGCCCTTAATTCTAAAAAAACCCGCAAATCTGATGAAAAACTAATTCAACTTCTTGCTTCTTCATTAACCTATGTTGATATCGAAAATGCAAATTTTGACAATAACCATCTCAATTTTCTTTATAACAATTTCACTACTTGCGAGAAAAAATATCTACTCGATATTGCATGCCTTACCGTATGGGAAGACCACTCTTTAGACTATACAGAATCAGCGTATATTTATCGGCTTGGGGAGCACTTAAATCATGACAGAAACACCATTGAAAATGCATTAAAAAATGTACGGATTTTCTTTGAGGAAAATTTTAAAAAAATACCCTATTTAAAGGATACAAATCTCGCCTCAAAATTCTATGATGGAATGACCAAAAATGTCAGTAAAATAATTCTAAGAAATAGTAAAAGATTAAAGAAAGAATTATCTGAAAGCAAAGAGTTGGTTTTGTTATTGACAAAGGCTACCACTAAAGAATTAAATGAAGGGGAACGCAAAAAAATTCAGTTACAGCTCTTAGATATTTTTAAATCCATACCATCGTTAGCTATTTTTATATTGCCCGGAGGAGCCGTTTTATTACCTATCTTTATAAAATTAATACCGAAGTTATTGCCCTCTGCATTTGATGACAATCGTATTGATGAAAAG
>CAYGUZ010000416.1:0-2151 GCA_964353215.1 uncultured Flavobacteriaceae bacterium | reverse complement strand
TTAATGAAGAGTCATTACGGCTATTTTATGTCGTTAAAGATAAAATATTATAAATTCGCCAAGATGCGACTTTTACGTAAAATAGCTTTTCCAGTTTCTTTAGTATATGCTATGGTGGTTTACCTGCGTAATTTTTTTTATGATATAGGTTGGTTCAAGTCAATATCATTTCAAGTGCCAACGGTTTGCGTTGGTAATTTGAGCGTAGGTGGTACCGGTAAAACACCCATGATAGAATATATTCTGCGACTTTTTGAAGAGCATCATAAAGTGGCGGTATTGAGCAGGGGCTATCGAAGAAAAACAAAAGGATTTTTATTGGCCGATGAGCGATCGACCGTTTTAGAGCTAGGAGATGAACCTTTTCAAATCCACTCCAAATTTAATGCGGTAACCGTTGCTGTGGATGAAGACAGACAAAATGGAATTGCTACTCTAGTTCGAAAGATAAATCCGGATTTAATTTTGTTAGATGATGCCTTTCAACATAGAAAGGTAAAACCTACGCTTTCTATTCTCTTAACTACGTTTTCTAACTTGTATGTCAATGATTGGTACTTGCCTACTGGAGAATTAAGAGATAGTAAAAAGGAAGCTAGAAGGGCCCAAATTATTATGGTTACTAAGTGCCCGAGTAATATTACGGAAGATGAAAAGCAACGTATAGTCAAGGCTATAGAACCTACGGCCTATCAGCAAGTATTGTTCAGTATATTGAAGTATAATGAGTTTTTGATAGGATTGGATAATCGAATATTACTTTCCAGTTTACAAGGTCAACGTTTTTCTTTGGTAACCGGAATTGCCAATCCTCAACCTTTACTCGACCATTTAATCACTATGAATAGCACGTTTGAACACTTTCAATTTGCTGATCATCATGACTTTAGTGAAAATGATATTGAAAGTTTTTCCAAAAATGAATGTATTGTTACTACCGAAAAAGATTTTACTAAACTAAAGGGAAGGTGTAAAAATTTGTTCTACATAGAGGTGCAGCATGAATTTTTGGGCAAGGGTAATGAAAGTATTGAAAAAGCAATAGAGAATATTATGCCTTATTCTCGGTCTTCTTCCTAAAAATATTTTCGCCAATTTTTTGGTAGAATACTTCGGGTTTAAAAGGCTTTGTGACGACATCGTTGCAGCCGGCCGCGTAAAAACTATCGAGACTATCATCCATAGAAATTGCAGTTAAAGCAATTATGGGTATTTCCTTATTGAACATTCGTATTTGTATCGTAGCCTCTTCTCCGCTGATACCCGGCATATGAATATCCATTAAAATAGCGTCGTACCTCTTGCTCTTGGCAGCATCGATTGCTTCATTGCCATTATTTGCAATATCGCAAGAAATACCTTTCTTATTCAGCATTTTCTTGGTAATTACATGTTTAATTTTGTTGACTTAAACTATTAAGATATGTAAGCCGGTAAAGTCAAAATCTTCTTGGCTCATTTCAAAAGAAATATCGGCTACTACGCTGTCTTGATACTCTAAATCTAGGCTGAAATAGAAAGAACTACCAACATCGATCTCGCTTTTTAATTCAATTTTACTGTTAAATAGACCTAAAAGACTTTTAACTATGGTTAGACCTAGACCAGTTCCACCATATTCACGATTTATCTGAACGGAGCCTTGTTCAAAACTATCAAAGATATTTTTTTGTTGTTCTTCAGAAATACCTATGCCGTTATCACGTATTTCAAAATATATTTTTGCCTTATTTTCATCTTTATTTTCAAGTTTCGTAATTACCTCTACTTGACCATCTTCTGTAAATTTAAGGGCATTGCCGACTAAATTCATTATAATTTGAGAAAGTTTTACAGGGTCTCCCATAAGGTGCATGGGAATGTTGTTGTCATAGTCCAATACAATTTTTGTGCTATTCTCATTCGCCTTTTGCTGCAATGAATCTATCACATCTGTTAGTACTGTTTTTAATTTGAATTCAACATTTAACGCTTCTAACTTATCTGCATCTATTTTATTGATTTGAAGAATATCATTGATAAAGTTCAATAAATATTCACCTGAAAATTTTAGTGATTTTAAGTGCTCTTTTTGATGCTCTGCAGGGTTCTCATCTAATAACAAGTGGGTGAGTCCGGTAACGGCGTACAACGGTGTTCTAAGTTCATGTG
>CAYGUZ010000415.1:0-2170 GCA_964353215.1 uncultured Flavobacteriaceae bacterium | reverse complement strand
AAGTAGAAGAAGATATTGAAAATTTTAGCTTCAATACATCGGTCTCTACCTTTATGATCTGTGTAAATGAATTAACGGCCCAAAAGTGTACGAGCAGAGCTATTTTAGAGCCTTTGGCAATCTTGGTTTCACCTTATGCACCGCATATTGCAGAAGAACTTTGGGAAAAGTTGGGGCATACTTCATCAATTTCTGAGGCACCTTTTCCAAAATTTGAAGCTTCTTATTTGGTAGAAAGTAGTAAAGAATACCCGATTACCATTAAAACAAAAATGCGCATTACTATGGAGCTGCCATTAGATATGTCTAAAGATGAGATAGAGGCTGCCGTAATGAACCATGAAAAAACACAGGCGCAACTACAAGGGCGTACCCCTAAAAAAGTAATTGTGGTCCCTGGGAAGATTGTAAATATTGTAGGATAATATCCTGCAGAAGCTCTCACACTCAGCTTGTCGAAGTGCTGTCAAAGCATTAATTTATAGTCTAGCAATACTTCTACACGATGAATATGGCAACTAGTTACTATGGAGAAATTTGAAATTTTAGGGCTTATTGCGGCAGCCTTGACTACGTCATCGTTTATCCCGCAACTCTATAAAGCTTGGAAGTTTAAATCTACCAAAGATATTTCCTTGACCATGTACATGGCTTTTTTTATCGGAATACTCTTATGGTTAATTTATGGTATCGCCATAAACAGCCTGAGTATGATTATTGCCAATACAATTACAATTGTTCTTGCATTATTCATCATTATGGCCAAAATTAAGTATAAATAAAAAGACCCCTAAAAAAATAGGGGTCAAAATAAAATTAACTATATAATTATGAAATTAACCCTATAAAAATAGGGGTTATATATTTATGCATATACTTTTTAAGTAAAATTATCTGCATTTTATCGAATTTTTCTTCCTTCGGTCAATTATTTAATTCATTTTTGATGCATTAACCAATATAAATACAAAGATGATAGTAGGCGTACCCAAAGAGATCAAGAACAATGAAAGTCGTGTAGGTATGACACCGGCCGGTGTTTTTGAATTGGTAAAGAACAATCATACCGTTTATGTACAATCTGGTGCAGGTGATGGTAGTGGTTTTTTTAATAAAGATTACCAACAGGCCGGAGCTACTATTTTAGATACGATAGGTCAAGTATATGCCATGAGTGAAATGATAGTGAAGGTAAAAGAACCTATCGCTGAAGAATATGATTTGGTACAAGAAGGGCAGATTGTATTTACGTATTTTCATTTTGCCTCAAGTGAGCCGCTTACCAAGGCAATGATCAAACAAAAAGGAATCTGTATCGCTTACGAAACTGTTGAAGATGAAGAAGGCGCCTTACCTTTATTGACTCCAATGTCTGAAGTTGCGGGTAGAATGGCCATACAGCAAGGAGCCAAATATTTAGAAAAACCTGCGAAAGGAAGGGGGTTACTTTTAGGGGGAGTGCCAGGTGTGGCACCAGGTAGGGTTTTAGTGCTTGGCGCAGGGGTCGTTGGCATTCAGGCTGCAAAAATGGCAGCAGGTCTGGGGGCCCATGTTACTATAATGGATGTGAATATGAAGCGTTTACGCTATGTGAACGATGTGATGCCACCCCATGTAGTCACCGACTTCTCTAACGAATACAGTATTAGAAAACATATAAAAACGCACGATTTGATTGTTGGTGGGGTGTTATTAAAAGGGGCAAAAGCCCCTAACCTTATCACTAGGGATATGCTTAAAGAAATGCGTGCGGGAACTGTAATCGTTGATGTAGCCGTAGATCAGGGAGGTTGTGTGGAAACAACAAAACCTACAACCCATGAAGACCCTATTTTCATTATTGATGATGTAGTGCATTATTGTGTGGCGAACATGCCTGGTGCGGTGCCCTATACGTCAACCGTTGCGCTGACCAATGTAACCTTGCCCTATGTGCTTAAGCTGGCGAATCTAGGTTGGCAAAGTGCTTGCGAAAAAGATAAATCTTTACAAAAAGGATTAAACATCATTGAAGGAAAAGTGGTTTATAAAGAAATAAACGAAGCTTTTAACTGGGATACACCTGTATTGGTATAACTAGCAATTTGGCAGTATTAAGGGCCTCGCTCTAAAATGGCGGGGTTTTTGCATTTTAGTTGTTATATTTAAAGTATAAAACGATAAAATTATG
>CAYGUZ010000414.1:0-2174 GCA_964353215.1 uncultured Flavobacteriaceae bacterium | reverse complement strand
CACATATACCTTCTAATAAACCGACACTCCTTCTTTCTAATCACCAGAACGCGTTGTTAGATGTATTGCTAATTGCTACAAAAAGTAATCTTAAGCCTTGGTATTTAACACGTTCAGATGTTTTTAAGAATAAGCTTTTTACTCCCCTGTTCTATTTTTTACAGATGTTGCCGATTTACCGGATGCGGGATGGGAAGGATACTTTAGCAAAAAATGAGGCTATCTTTAATCGTTGTGGAGATTTATTGGTTGATAGACAAACGTTGCTCATTTTCCCTGAAGCGGACCATAATTTAAAACGTCGGGTCAGGCCCTTGAGTAAGGGCTTTACTCGACTAATATTTAAGGCCTTGGAAAAAAATCCGGAGTTGGATATAAATCTAGTTCCTATAGGTCAAAACTATCAGAATGCATTAGGTTTTCCTGATAGTGCTGCTTTGTACTTTGGAAAGCCAATAACTATTCAAGATGTACTGTTCGAAAACACAAAAGAATCAGTTTTAAACTTAAGATCGATTGTTATAGGGCAACTGAAGCAATTAACAACTCACATTACTGATGAATCCACATATGACATTACGTTGGCCAAATTAAAAGCAAGAGATGTAGATTTTTTAAACCCTAAACAGCTAAACAACTTATTAAAAAACCTTGATAAAAGTAATTTGGTTGAGTCTAAAACAAAAAGTCACTTCTTAGATAAAATTGTTAAATGGATATTCGTTTTATTCAACCTTCCATTGGTTTTTGTTTGGCGCACTTTTGTTAAACCTAAGGTTCCAGAGCCCGAGTTTATGGGCACCTTTCGATTTGCATTTTCAATGATAGCGTATCCGATATGCTATTTATTTTTTCTGGTAGCACTAGCGAATGTCTATTCCGTAAAAAAAGCATGCCTAATTATTGTATTGCATGCTTTTTGTAACATTCTTTTCGTAAAATTCGCGCTTACATCATCGGTCCAAAGAAAATAGCGTTCATAAGCAACTTATTGGTGCCATACCAAAATGCTCTAAAGTTAGTATTATCCGTAAAAAGAATTACACGTCCTCTACCCATTCGAGTTACTTTAAAGGGAACACTGCTTTTAATTAATTCGGCATTCTCTTCAGAAATATAACCGCTCTGTAATGGGTTATTGGTGTATTGAATCGGGTTGTTATAGCTATTTCTATCAGGTTTTATGTAAATGTTGGTATTTCTGAATAAGGATATTTTAGTATTCTTATAGCCATAATTTATGGGGTGTGAGCGATCTTGCGTTGCTTCAAAAATTGCCCCTCCGGTAACTTGGGCGCCTAAAAAATCTCCTTTTTGGTCGAAAGAAATGTTTTTTGCAACCAAAGAGTCTTTTTTTAATTCCATCTTCATTAACCCATTTTTCTTATACCAGTTTGCCACATTACGGTAACCAATTACCGTTCCTCCATCTTTTACCCATTCTTTGACCTTATCAGTCCCTTTTTTATCTAAGATATTACTGCCCCATCCGCTAGGGAGAATTAAATCGGTGTATTTGTCTAAATCAACATTATTAAAGTATTTGGTGTCTATTTTGGTGATTTTCATAGCATAACGCGTATCGAATAAATGCCAAATTTCACCCGCATCATAAGAACGTACACCATCGCCTACTAAAATGGCTACTTTTTGTTTTCTAAGGGGGTCAAAATCGTTACTTCCTAAGTCAATTCCCTTGGTAAGCCCTGTGGCAACACCTGTAATTTGCAGCTGATTTTCTTTAGCAATTTTACCTAAAAAACTATGAAGTTCTTGGGCGTTTAGTTTTTGATTTTGCACCGGAATCATAATGGTGCCATAATCATAATTTTTACCCTCAAGACTAAAAGGTGACTTCGCGGTTTTTGCCCGTAAGCCTTTTTCTAGAATTGCATTTAAAGCGCGCGGGGTATAATACTCATGCCATTCGAACAAATAAGCATAATTGCTTTGTCGGCTAATTGAACCCGTAAGGGGTTTAAAATCTGTAATCTGATTACCGGCATTTGCTAGCGAGGTCAATTCTGCGTAATCTAGATTAAACGATAAAGGCAATGTCCAGGCAGAAACGTCATAGAAAAGACTGTCTGTAAACGTTGTTCTTTTTTCGAACATGGCATTGATCAGTTTTGGATTTTTCTGATTTAACGGCACTACATAACTCGATTCTTTTT
>CAYGUZ010000413.1:336-2176 GCA_964353215.1 uncultured Flavobacteriaceae bacterium | reverse complement strand
GTACTATTTTAGAAAAGAACATAGAGCTGTACGACCATGAGGTTATTACCAATTATAAGGGGCAGCGTTTAGTGGCCTTTGGTAGATATGCAGGCATTGTAGGGGCCTATAATGGAATACGGGCCTACGGCCTAAAATTCGAATTATTTGAGTTGCCAAGGGCCGAATACCTAAAAGATAAAGCCGCTTTGATTTCAGAGCTTAAAAAAGTGCAACTTTCTAACATAAAAATTTTATTAACGGGTAGAGGAAGAGTTGGCAATGGCGCCAGAGAAATGTTGGATGCCATGAATATAAAGAGGGTCAACGTCTCAGAATATTTAGAGAATAGTTTTGATGAACCTGTCTTTTGCCAGATAGATGCTTCAGAGTATAACAAAAGAATCGATGGTGTTCGGGGTAATAAAGCTGATTTTTTTGCTAATCCAAGCGAATATAAATCCAATTTTTTTCGATTTGCCAAGGTTACGGATTTCTATATTGCAGGTCATTTTTATGGTGATGGGGCCCCTTTTTTGTATACTAGGGAAGATGCGAAACATTCAGAATTTAAAATTAAAGTTGTGGCCGATATTAGTTGTGATATAGATGGACCTGTTGCCTCAACCATTAGACCATCAACAATTGCCGACCCAATTTATGGGTACGAACCACAATCGGAAAAAGAAGTGTATTTTAAAGATAAAGCAGCTATTGCCGTCATGGCTGTAGATAATTTGCCCGCAGAATTGCCACGTGATGCCAGTGATGGGTTCGGAGAGGCTTTTTCAAAATATGTGATTCCTGCATTTTTTAATGGAGATAAAGATGGAATCTTAGAAAGAGCAAAAATGACTTCGGATGGAAAGCTGACAGAAAGATATCAATATTTGCAAGATTATGTTGATGATATTGATAGTTAGGTAGATTGTCCATTTATTTTAAACTACGTTTAATGAAGGGTGTCGAACCCCGAATTCCCCCTATAAAGAAACACTAAAATTCTACTCAATGTTGTTGTTTTGTTTTGAATGAAATAATGACATTAACATAAGAGTTCCAAAAAACAAGGTTAGTGCCCAAGCCGTTGGTTGCGTGGTGCCCTCTAAAATTTGGATGAATGTTTTCCATGGACTTGTAAAAACATCCCAACTATTTAAGCGAATTACCCTTCCTAAATAAACCCCGAATCCACATAAGAAAGCTATTAATACCGTATAAACATTAATCATTTTTTTGGGGTAATGAAGCCGGTATAATTCATGCATTATCTTAAATGAATAAATACCAGAAAAGAACCCTGTTAAGGCAAAGCTGGCTATTGTTAGAAAATCGAGCAAAAAGAATGTAGGTTTTGAAAGCTGAAGATGTATAAAATCAGTAATGATATAAGGTGCATTCGGCAAGAAAAGTAACCAGAGAAAAGTAAGACCTATTTTACTCCATGGTTTTGCCATTAGTTCGGGGTTCTTATTGATAATAAGCGCTATGATAAACGGAATTAGCGCCAAAAGTAAATTCCATCCTAAGAAAAGAAGAAAAAATTCTTGTGTAAGCTTAATACGTAAAAGAAGTATTAAAACTGAACATGCTACACCTGCGGATAGATAACTTATTTCTTTGAATTTTTCGTTTACAAGTTCTCTTAATTTCATTGAAGTCTAATTATTAGGTGAATGAATTCTTTGCGATTTTGAATAAGGGCCACTGCTATAACACAGCGACCCCTTCAACAACCAACTAAAATATTTTAAGATTGGTTCCAATCTATTTTTTTTGAGGCAAACATGATAATCGCCAGAATTACAAAAAGACCGATACTACCAACCAATAAGGCATAGTTTTCTAACTGTATGATGAA
>CAYGUZ010000413.1:0-326 GCA_964353215.1 uncultured Flavobacteriaceae bacterium | reverse complement strand
CCGCTATTAAATAGGCTTTTAGATAATTTTGATGTTCAGAAATAGAAATCAGTAGGGTGTAAAACATGACCAAGGCCAAACCGATCATTAAATATTGAAAGGGGTGAATGTCTATTTTACTTATAATCTGAATGAGTAAAAATACAAGTAGGGTAAGCCCTATAATCATAAGGCCATACTTACTGGTGCGTTCTGTTTTTTGATAGTCATCAACAGGTATAATTAGATTGGTGCCAAAAGAAAAAGCCGAAAGACTTGGTAGTCTGACAAAGAATTGTTGCCCGAATTCACGATTACTTTCCAGTACTTTCCAATTGGCTTCAAAA
>CAYGUZ010000412.1:0-2186 GCA_964353215.1 uncultured Flavobacteriaceae bacterium | reverse complement strand
TGAAAACTTTAATGGATTAATATTTTTAGAAAAATCAGCCTCTTTGATTGCTAAAGAAAAGTTTTGGTAAGAATCAACAAAATTCTCATTTTCATGATTCCCATAGCCATTGATTAAGTACGTCAGAACTCTAGTATCCGAATCTCCATTCTCATCTAAAACAATATTTTTATCCTTCGACATTCCCTGATAAGCAAAGAGTAGTTTTTCAGATAATTCCTTTTTAGGACTTGGCAGGTTTTCTAATACTGCCTTAGCAGATTCTATATCTTTAGTTTTAAGCTTTTCAAAATATATTTCTAGCTCATTAAACTTTTTCCCACCGCCAGCTATCCCATCTTTTGCTAGAAGTATAAATATTAAAGGTATAAGATAATATTTCACCTATTTAGTCATATAATTATTGTAGTAGATGTCATACAGTTTTTAGGACCTGCTTTGGGGTTAATGTCTGTGGGTATATCATGGGGAAGATAATTATCCATACGTTCAATAGCAGCAATGTGCTTTCCATTACGTACATAAAACTCACTATCAAAAGCCCCTTCATCTAAGTGATGCTTTATTGCTGAGCTTTCTGAAAAACTTTTGACTACTCTTGTGGTAAAAAAACGTCTTAAATCAGAAAGTGGAACCTCAGAATGTAATTCAATGGGAATAGATTTAGATAGATGCGATGTGTTTGTCCCATTATATGCCTGCAAATAAAGTACCATTAGCCCTGTACCTTCATTTAATTTCCATGTATTTTTGGTATGAGGAGCAAAGCCAATGTTATAAAGGCCTTTATAATTATTTATGGCTAGGTCAATTGATTTTAACTTCTGCTTATCTTCTGTTAAATTAAGCAGTGCTCCAACAGCAAAAAAAGTACCGTACAATTGACTAGCATATATTAATTGGTAATCTACTTCGTTTGAAGAATCAATTACTAAATTGATAGGAAATAAGTTTTCGGATTCGTGAACTATCATAATCTTTTATTTTTTGGTTTGGTCAAATATTGGTTTTATTCAAATTCTAAAGAATACCCATTATTAGGGATTTTGCTATTTACTTCTAAAAAATACCTACTTCTAGGTATTGCTATTTTTTGTTTGGCTCACGTTCTTTATCCCCACTGACCAAACAAGCTCATTAAAAGTAGTAGTGCCAAAGAATCGGGGGAATCTTTGGTTTGCGAACCTAATGGGCTTTTGAATTTAATAAATTGTACTTAAAATACTACAGAAAATACCGTCTGATGTCAAAATTTAGGGCTGTGATTTACAAATACCGACCTGAGCTGCCTTTTTCACAAAATCCAATTAAAAAACTATCTTACTCTAAAATTTATCTTCATGAAACCACTTTACCTATTCCTTTTTATTCTTGTTCTTAGTTGTAAAACAGAGACACCGCATACCCCTGATACCCCAGAGCAAAAGGTGAGTCTCAGTAAAACCCATATAGACCCTCGTCAAGGCTATTCAGAAGCGGTAATTGTTAAAGCTAATGGAATAAAAACCATCTATATTTCTGGGCAAGTAGGCGAAGGCGAAGATTTTGAGGCACAGTTTAGAGATGCCATAGCCAAGCTTCAAAAAACCTTGAAGAATAGTGGTGCCACCTTCACCGATGTGGTCAAATACAGCACTTTTGTAGTAGACTACCAACCCGAATATCTGGATACCTTTAGAGCGGTGCGCAAAGAACTTCTTGGTGATAGTGATATGCCTGCCAGCACATTGGTTGGCGTAGCTACCTTAGGTGCACCGACCTGGGGCGTAGAGATTGAAGCTATTGCCGTTGTCAAAGATTAAGCAAGTCTCTTTTTTGTTAATTCAGTAAGGCTATTTTACATTTCTAGGGTATTTTTGAACTAATCTCTTAGGCATATTCATGAACAAGGAAAAAGCGAAAATCTATATTATTGGCGCAGGTATTAGTGGCTTAATCGCCTCAAAAACATTAGAAGAAAACGGATACGCACCTACACTTCTTGAGGCTACCGATTCGCCAGGAGGTCGTGTAAAAACCGATAGTTTTGACGGGGTACTTTACGACCATGGTTTTCAGGTATTGCTTACGGCTTACCCTCAGGCCCAAAAGCATTTAGACTACAAAGCTTTGGAGCTTTACCAATTTCAACCTGGGGCCTTAATTTTCAAAAATGGCAAAACCGAACGCATTGGCGACCCTTTACG
>CAYGUZ010000411.1:0-2190 GCA_964353215.1 uncultured Flavobacteriaceae bacterium | reverse complement strand
TGCTGCGTTCCCACCCTGGGGGATTTTGCAGGAGCTGGTCGTGTAGGACTTGCCAAGGGCAAATATACAATCTTTTAAATTTGTTGCAATCACAAGACATGCTTAATTTGCAGCATATTTAATCCAAAAAAGAATAAAATATAGATGAAGGTTTTTCTTGTAAGTATGACTGCTGTTTTTTTTCTTGCCTGCGGAGGTTCAAAAGATGCCGCCAAACTATTTGATATTCAGTTAGAAGGTCAAAAAAAGCAGTTTCAAAAAAATGATAACGTAGGTATTTCAATACAGAATAAAGAGAATTTCACCATTTCTAAAGTTGAATACGTAATTGATGGAAAAGTTCTTCCTGTCAAAGATGGAAAGATAACTTTTGATATTGAAAAGCTTGGCAACAAAGTTTTAATCGCCAAAATAGACTACAATGATACCTCTATAGACATAACCAAAAAAATAAAGGTTTTAGCTGAGAAGTCCCCCGACATTTATACGTATGAAATCGTAAACACTTTTCCTCATGACAAAACCTCTTTCACGCAAGGCCTAGAGTTTAGTAACGATACCTTATATGAAGGCACTGGTCGTAAGGGTCAATCTGTTCTCCGAAAAATTGATTTTAAAACAGGTGATGTACTGCAAAATGTAGATTTAGACAATTCTGTTTTTGGGGAAGGAATAACGGTAATAAATGATAAAGTGCTACAATTAACTTGGCAAAGCGGCATTGGCTACGTTTACAACCAATCAGATTTAAGTAAGGTCGAAACTTTCAGCTATGGAAAGAGTAAAGAGGGCTGGGGATTGTGCAATGACGGACGAAAAATTTTTAAAAGTGATGGAACCGAAAAAATATGGATTCTGGATCCTACAAACTTTACAGAGATAGATTTTATCGAAACCGTGACCAATAAATCTATCTTTAACAAGGCCAATGAATTAGAATATGTAAACGGAAAAATCTATGCCAACGTATGGCAAAAAGAAAGCATGATGATTATAGATGCCACATCAGGTGCTATCGAAGGGGTTATAAATTTTGGAGGTCTAAAGAAAAAAGTAACGCAACATCCACAACTAGATGTGCTCAATGGAGTAGCCTATCACCCAACGCGTAAAACCTTTTTCGTCACAGGCAAAAACTGGGATAAGCTGTTTGAGGTCAAAATTATCAAAAAGTGATATGAACAGTTATACCATACTAAAAAAAGTATCTCAAGAAGATTTAGATGACTTAAACCATGTTAATAATGTGGTCTATGTAGAATGGATTCAGCAGATATCAAAAGAACATTGGCAAGCAGTATCTAAAAAACTTGCTTCGGGTTTTATTTGGGTGGTTAGAAGGCATGATATCACCTATTATGACTCTGCTAAGCTTAACGATGAAATTATAATCACCACCAATATTAAAACTAACAAAGGTCCCATTTCTTTCAGGGAAGTAGAAATGGCAAACAATAAAACGGGAAAAGTGTTGGTTAAATCTATAACAGAGTGGTGTCTGTTGCACGCTCAAAATTTAAAGCCCATACGCGTGCCAGATACTGTTAAGAACTTATTCTTAGATTCTTGAAAAAAATTAGATTAAAACATATCATAGCAGTTTTATTAATTGTCGCATTGGCATTAGGCTCTTCATGCATAAAAGACTTTGATTTTAAACCCTCATCAGGAAATCTAGAATTCTCGAAAGACACTGTCTTCTTAGACACTGTTTTTGCCAATATCGGTAGTAGCACCTACTCCTTAAAAGTATATAATCGCTCAAATGATGACATACAGATTTCTACCATAAGTCTTGAAAATGGTCAAGAAAGCAATTACCGTTTAAATGTAGATGGTGCCGCTGGCAAAACCTTTGAAAATGTTCCATTGCTGGCCAAAGACAGTTTGTTCATTTTTGTTGAAGTTACTACTCCCCTAGACCAGGTAAATCAAGATGAATTTTTATATACCGATGCTATTCAATTTGGGGCATCAGGCAATAAACAAAAAGTAGAATTGGTTACCCTGATTAAGGATGCTATTTTTTTATACCCGAGGGAATTGGCCGATGGTTCAACCGAATCTTTACTTTTAGGAATTAATGACGAAGGAGATGAAATTAGAATAGAAGGTTTTTTTCTCGAGGATAATGAATTGAACTTTACCAACGAGAAACCTTATGTGGTTTATGGCTATGCAGCAATTCCG
>CAYGUZ010000410.1:0-2213 GCA_964353215.1 uncultured Flavobacteriaceae bacterium | reverse complement strand
AGTTACCATAGACCCAGGTTACAAAAACACGGGATCTTGTGAAAGTGCAATTACTTTTTTAGATGGTGAAAAAGGAATTTTACGTTACCGTGGGTACTCGATTGAAGAACTTGCCGAAAAGGCTGATTTTCTTGAAGTGGCCTACCTTTTGATTTTTGGAGAGCTGCCAAACAAAGAGCAATTGGCTGCCTTTCATTTAGATATTAAGAACGAATCTCATGTAGATGAAGAAATGAAAAAGATTTTGGACGGTTTTCCAAAATCTGCCCATCCAATGGGTGTATTATCCTCACTTACAAGTGCCTTAGTGGCATTTAACCCTGGTTCGGTCGATGTAGCCTCCAGTGATGCGATGTATAACTCGATTGTGCGTATTCTGGCGAAGTTTCCAGTATTGGTCGCATGGGCAATGCGCAAGAAAATGGGACTCCCTTTAGATTATGGGGATGATTCTTTAGGTTACGTTGAGAACATCCATAAGATGATGTTCAAAAGACCGAATCAAGAATATAAAAGAAATAGAGTGGTTATCGATGCATTGGATAAACTGCTTATACTCCATGCTGATCACGAACAAAATTGTTCTACATCTACGGTGCGAATAGTAGGTTCTTCACATGCTGGATTATTTGCTTCGCTTTCTGCCGGTATTTCGGCACTGTGGGGCCCTTTACATGGTGGTGCGAACCAAGCGGTTTTAGAAATGTTGGAGGCTATTGAGGCCGATGGTGGCGATACTAAAAAATATATGGCCAAAGCCAAGGATAAATCAGACCCTTTTAGGTTAATGGGCTTTGGGCATAGAGTTTATAAAAACTTTGATCCTAGGGCCAAAATTATCAAAAAGGCCGCAGATGAAGTTTTAGGTGATTTAGGTATTAACGATCCTATTTTAGATATCGCCAAAGGACTAGAGAAAGAGGCGCTTGAAGACGAGTATTTTGTAAAAAGAAAGCTTTATCCAAATGTAGATTTTTATTCAGGTATTATTTACCGTTCGCTTGGAATACCAACGGACATGTTCACGGTAATGTTTGCTTTAGGAAGATTGCCGGGTTGGATAGCCCAATGGAGAGAAATGCGTTTACGTAATGAACCTATCGGTAGACCAAGACAAATTTATATAGGTGAAAATCATCGCCCTTTTGTTGGCGTTGATAAGAGGTAGATTGCTACCCTAATAAAAACAATAAAGCTCTTTTATTTAATAAAAGGGCTTTTTTTAGCGCAAAAAACGAGTTTATTTTGTAAAATAAAGATTTCAAATGCTTCAGTTGAATATTAATAATGAGACTTCACCTTTAAAAGCTGTAGTTCTTGGTACTGCCGAAAGTTGTGGGCCAACACCAAAACCTGAGCAAGCTTATGACCCTAAGTCTTTAGAGCATATTCTTGCCGGCATATACCCTACAGAAGCTGATATGATTGAAGAAATGGAAGCCTTTGCGAAAGTATTTGAAAAGTATGGTGTAAAGGTCTATAGGCCATCTGTTATAGAAGATTGTAATCAGATATTCTCTAGAGACATCGCTTTTGTAATAGGTGATAAATTGGTACATGCCAATATTCTGCCTGACAGGGAAAAAGAGTTTCAGGCGATACAGCATGTAATCAGTCAGATAGCGCCAGATAACATTATATATCCTCCTGAAGAAGTGCATATTGAAGGAGGAGATGTTATGCCTTGGAACGATTACATTTTTGTTGGCACGTATACCGGTTCAGATTATCCGGATTATATAACGGCAAGAACCAATAAAGAAGCTGTAGAATTTTTAAAACAACAGTTTCCAAACAAAACTGTAAAGTCTTTTGAATTAAGAAAGTCCAACACTAACGCTAAAGAAAACGCTTTGCATTTAGACTGTTGTTTTCAGCCCATCGGCAACAATAAAGCGATTCTTCATAAAAATGGATTTTTGATCGAAGAGGAGTATCAATGGCTTGTAGATTATTTTGGGGAAGAAAATATATTTGAAATAACGGCTGAAGAAATGTATCGAATGTTCAGTAACATTTTTTCAATATCATCTGAAGTTGTAGTATCTGAACGCAACTTTACCAGACTAAACAACTGGCTTAGAAGTCAAGGTTTTATTGTAGAAGAGGTTCCTTATGCTGAGATTGCTAAGCAAGAAGGTTTACTTCGTTGTAGTACATTACCATTAATTCGTAAATAAAGAAAAAGTATTTAAATGCAGATTACCAATACC
>CAYGUZ010000409.1:0-2240 GCA_964353215.1 uncultured Flavobacteriaceae bacterium | reverse complement strand
CCAAATGGATTTCTGAAAGTGAATTTCAATGTACTGGCTTAGAAATGAAACTTATCGGATTTTTAATGCCTGGTGCATTCAAAAAACAATCCATGAAATATGCCCAAGATTTTAAAAACTTTGCTGAAAAAAGAATTTCAGTAACCAACTTATAAAAACCAATGCGACCGGTACTTGACAAAAAAATTAAACTGATTTGGGACTTTAAAGGACCTGCTGCGGCCAAAACGGCCGAGCATCATGAAAAACACTTAAAAGAATATATTGTAATTGAAGAATTAAAATTTAATATTACAGGGGTATCACATATCAACGAAATGCACAGTATTGCTTACTTGGTCGTGGCTGAATTTGAAATGATTTCGGTTAGAGATATGCTTAAACCACATAGAGGGGAAATTTATGATCTTTAAAAATCTAGGTTGTTATTGCGTGCTATTTGTGCTTATTTTTTCAGTTCTATCGTCTTGCACAGAACAATCGAAGCTAAGCCCTTTAGAAGAGGCCTTGGCTTCGGAAGACATTCGGATAAAGCGCGTTGTAGATAGTTTAGAACAATATGAAGTTCAAGTAAGATATACCCAAATTAATAGAAGAAACGATAGTATCATATTTATCGATCATGATTTTCAGGTTAACCCAAACCACTACTTCTATCCCGCAAGCACTGTGAAATTTCCAGCAGCAGTAGCTGCTTTAGAGAAATTGAACGAAATCGATTCTCTTAACAGAAATACAAGATTTTATATTGAGGGAGATACCGTAGAAACCACTTTTGCAAAAGCCATACAGAAAATTTTTGCGGTAAGCGATAATAATGCAAATAATAGACTTTTAGAATTTTTAGGTTTTGACGACCTTAATCATCGGGTACGAAGAAGAGGTGTTAACCCTATTAGAATTTCGCATAGGCTATCTACAAGTAATGCAGATGATGTAACCACTAAACCATTGGTTATCTACAAAAATGATACTACTATAATAACTTCTCAGAGTATAATAAATACCGACCCCGTTAAAATTCCGCTACAAAAAGTACTCAAAGGAAATGGATTTTACAGTGAAGACGCTCTATATAGAGAACCTTTTGATTTTAGTCTAAAGAATTTTTATGCCATACCAGCCCAGCATAATCTTTTAAAAAGAATCATTTTTCCAAATCAATTTACCGAAAAAGAACGTTTTAATCTGAGTAAAAGTCAGCATATGTTTTTATTGAATGCTATGGGTTCTTTACCTAAAGAAGCAGGTTATGACGGCACTGATTATTATGACAGTTATGTTAAGTTCTTCATGTATGGTGATTCTAAAGAACCTATACCCGACCATATAAAAATATATAATAAAGTAGGCTATGCCTATGGCACTCTAACTGATTGTGCCTATATCAAAGACATCAAGAACAATGTCGACTTCATGTTATCGGCTACCATCTTGGTCAATAAAGATGGGGTTTTTAATGATGACAAATATGAATATGATGAAATTGGCTTACCATTCTTGGCACAACTAGGGCGAGAGCTATATACCATAGAATTGAAAAGAGCTCGAAAATAAAAAACTCATGAAAAAAGCCACCAAAATGGTGGCTTTTAAATAGCGTCTCGTACTAAAATTATTTTTCAGGCATCACTACATTTTCAATGGCATGTATTACCCCGTTAGAGGCCATAACATCTGCAATAATAACTTTAGATTTGTTTCCTTTAGAATCCGTTAAAATTACATTACCACCAGATAATTCTCCATAAATCGCTTCTCCTTGTAATGTTTTGGCCATAAATCCGCCGCCATTTGCTTTGATAGACTTTACGATATCGGCGGCAGTATATTTTCCTGCCAATACGTGATAGGTAAGAATTGAGGTTAAAGCACCTTTATTTTCGGGCTTCAACAAGGTAGCCACAGTTCCTTTAGGTAACTTATCGAATGCGGCATTATTTGGCGCAAAAACTGTTAATGGCCCCTCACCTTTTAGTGCATCGACCAAATCTGCCGCCTTTACCGCTGCCACCAAAGTTGAAAAATCATCCATTGAAGCGGCGATATCAACAATATCTTTAGATTTTTGTGCTTCGGTTGTTTGTGTAGAAAAAGCGAAAGTTGCAATTGTTAGAATAAATACTAATTTTTTCATGTTTCTGTTTTTAAGATTTAATTATTAATTAAAATTATTTGAGCGCTTCTATTCTATTTACACGGCATTTAAGCATTTGGATGAACGCATTATGATTTTATCA
>CAYGUZ010000408.1:0-2243 GCA_964353215.1 uncultured Flavobacteriaceae bacterium | reverse complement strand
TTTTTCTACAGCTTATAATTTTGAAGCTGATTCATTGAAACTGGCACCTATTGGTTTCAATGGGGGAACAAGTATTCTGAACAATAAAATGAACATTAACTTTTCGGGTAGCCTCGACCCCTATACCATAGACAATAATGGTAGAAGGATAAATACATTTAATGTTTCGAATGGAGGAAGCTTACTTCGTTTGACAAGAGCCAGCATGAATCTGAGTTATTCCCTTAACAATGAAACGTTCAAGAAAAAGAATAAAGACGGTGAAGAGGACAATGAAAGTGAATTAAATGACGAGTATCGTGCCCGTAGTGGTGGACGTACAGATGACCTTTTCGGTTTTGGCTTAAACGATGATACTTTCAATAGGAATAGCAGTAAGAATGAAGATGATATTGAAAACCCGATTTATGGTACTACCATACCTTGGGATTTACGAATGCAATTCACTACTTCTTATAATAATTCTAACCGCCAAAACGAATTTGGAAACACCTCCCTAATGTTTTCGGGTAATATTTCACCTTCTCCTAGATGGAGTGTCAGGGTATCATCGGGGTATGACTTTAAAAATAAAGGATTTGCGCAGACGCAATTAGGCTTTCAACGCAATTTAAAGAGTTTTGATTTGCGTTTTAATTGGGTGCCTTTTGGAAGAAATGAACGTTGGGACTTTTTTATAGGCATTAGCAGTTCCATTCTTCAAGATTTGAAATGGGAAAATAGAAGTCAACGTATTAGATAATATTAGTAAATTTAACTATGAAAAAAATAATAACTACTTCAAAAGCTCCAGCTCCGATTGGCCCTTACAATCAGGCAACTTTAATAAAAGACACCCTATATATTTCTGGTCAAATTCCTATTGACCCAAGTACTGGTGAGCTTGTTGAGGGTGACATTAAAAAGGAAACTATCCAATCTATGGAGAACCTAAAAGCCATTTTAGAGGAAGCTGGGATGACCTTTGAAAATGTAGTTAAGTCATCGATTTTCGTGAAAGACATGCATCAATTCTCACAAATCAATGAAGCTTACGGTGCCTATTTCAATGCAAATACCGCTCCGGCAAGGGAAACGGTAGAAGTAGCCAATTTACCCAAATTTGTAAATGTAGAAATTTCGATGATTGCCGTTAAATAGTGCTTTTGTGAAACTCTACAAGACCATCTATAGGTCTTTGCCTAATTACACCCAGTATTAAATCATTGCGATGGATTACCGTCGCAAGCTCTTCTCTTAAGTAATATGCAATACTGCCTACAAAATTTACAGGAACCTTGGTGGCAAGTTCAAACTGCATAATGTAATTGTTTACAAACTGCTGAAATCCCTTATCAATAACTCCTCTGCAGTAAGGGTGTTCTTTGTTTTCTACAATAAACTTGGCGAATGTTGCCAAATACGTATTTGGGTTGGGCTGCTTGTACAAGTGATCCTTTATTACATCTGCATCCAACTCATATTCTTTGGCGAATTTTATACCTAGATCTTGCGGCATTTTATGAAAATAATAATCCCTCAAAAGTTTTCGCCCAAAGAAATTACCACTTCCATCATCCATTAAAATATAACCTAAAGAAGTTACTTTTTGAAACAGTTGATGCCCGTCATAATAACTACAATTAGACCCGGTGCCCAGAATACATACAATACCCTGATGACCTATTTTGGTTGTAGAGTATATGGCGGCATAGGTATCTTCTCTTACTTCGCTCTTAGCTTTGGGAAAAAAATCGTTAAAAATTTCTTTCAAAAACTTTTTCATTCTATCGGTACCGCAACCGGCTCCATAGAAATAGAGATGGGTTACTTCTGTTCTGTTTTTGGCCAATTCAAAATTATTTGCCAAACGATCTTCGATTACTTCTCTGGTCAATACCTCAGGGCTTAAGCCTAAAGTTTGGGTAACAAAAAGTTGCGCTCCATTATTGTCTAAAGCTATCCAATCCGATTTAGTAGCACCACTATCTACAATTAAAATCATATGTTTTTAAATAAATATTCCTGAAAATAATGAATTTAGCCCTCATAATTTTCAGGAATAGTTAAAGTGTCTTATTTACAGACTTGCAACATGCTGTGCAAGGTCTACCATCTTATTTGAGAACCCCGCCTCATTGTCATACCAAGAAATAAGTTTGAAGAATTTAGAATTCAATTCAATTCCAGCCCCAGCATCAAAAATACTTGTGTGCGTATCTGAAACAAAATCTTGCGAAACCACTGCATCGTCAGTGTAACCT
>CAYGUZ010000407.1:0-2246 GCA_964353215.1 uncultured Flavobacteriaceae bacterium | reverse complement strand
TAAATTCGCATTGGTCAACTTTTCGAGGGCAACTTGATCGCCAGTGCGTATTCTTTGTGCTAATTCTACTTCTTCTTGGGCGGTTATTAAATCAATTTTACTAATGTCTTGTAGGTACTTGTCTAAGGATTTGGATTCTCTATTGGTAACCTGTTTAATGATTTTAAGTTGCCTCATGCGTTTTTTAGGTTTTAAAAATATTAATCCTCATTATACATTTTTAGAATCATTTTTCCTAATGATCTAAGGCATTATTATCAAAAATTTATGAGCATCTTTAAAAAATAGGCTGTTTTTTTAAGGGGAATACAATTGTTAATAGTATTTGGAATATTTACTGCAAAAGAGCCTAGAACTAGCATTAAAATCTCATAATTTTGTAAGGTTTGTTATTAACTAATCAAGAGACATAGCCTTTTGAAAGTAGAAAAAGAAGTTGCAAGAAAAGACCTCTACGATTACCAATTAGAAGATTTAAAAAGAATCTTTAAAGAATTGCATAGTATGCCAAAAGGCAGCAATTTATTATACCAACTACCAACAGGTGGTGGTAAAACCGTGGTCTTTTCTGAAATTACGAGACGTTATATTGAGCAGACCAAAAAAAAGGTTGTTGTATTAACGCACCGAATAGAACTTAGCAGACAAACCTCTAAAATGCTGCATGGCTTTGGGGTTAAAAATAAGATCATCAACAGCGAGGTAAAAGAATTTGACGACCAAGATGAGTTTACCTGTTTTGTAGCCATGGTTGAAACCCTTAACAATAGGCTACAGGAAGAAAAAATAAAAATCAAGGATATTGGCCTTGTTATTATTGATGAAGCACACTATAATTCTTTCAGAAAACTCTTTAAGTACTTTGAAGAAGCAACCATACTTGGTGTTACGGCTACCCCTTTAAGTTCAAACATTAAATTACCGATGAAGGACCACTATAAAAAACTGATAGTGGGTAAATCTATAAAGTCTTTGATTGAAAAAGGCTTTTTATCCAAGGCCGAACTATATAACTATGATGTTAGCTTAAAAAGCTTAAAGCTTGGTATTCATGGGGATTATACCGTAAAGTCTTCAGATGAGTTTTACGGTAATCAAAGCATGTTGGGTAAGTTGGTTACGGCCTATGAAGAAGTAGCGAAGGGCACCAAGACCCTGATTTTTAACAATGGCATCAATACTTCTCATTATGTTTATGAAACCTTTAAAAAGGCTGGTTATAATGTTAGACACTTAGATAATAGAAACAGTGCCGCCGAACGAAAAGAAATTCTAGAGTGGTTTTCTAACACCCCTGACGCTATTCTAAGTTCGGTTAGTATTCTGACTACCGGTTTTGATGAACCTACGGTAGAATCGATTATTCTAAATCGAGCAACACGGTCTTTGACCTTATACTTTCAGATGATTGGTAGGGGGTCTCGAGTTTTAGCGAACAAGAAGAGGTTCAACGTTATTGACATGGGTAATAATATTGCCCGTTTTGGCCCTTGGGACGAACCCCTAGATTGGCAAGAGATATTCCATTTTCCAGACTTCTATCTAGAAAATATTAAGAACGACGAGGAGATCGAACGTGAATTTATCTATGAAATGCCCGAAGAGCTTAAAGCAAAGTTCAGCAAATCAGAAAATATCCATTTCAATATTAAAGAGGAATATAAAAAGGTTTTCGCCCAAGGCGGAAAATCTAAGTTGGTACTTGAGAAGAGTATAGAACAGCACGCACAAATATGCTTTGAGAATAGCGAAGATGTTTTTGACGCGCGTATTTTGGCAAAATCTTTAAAGGAAGAAATTCAATTTAGAGTACGTCAATATTCCTATTGTATAATGAACAACACCAAAAACTATAAAGAATGGCTAGAAGAAGATTATGAGCGGAAATTACGCTCTAATATCTCAAAAAAGTTTGCAGCTTTAATGTAGTTGTAAATTCTAAACTGTCACGCTGAGCTGAGCCTGTCGAAGTGTTGTTGATATTTTAACAAATAGTCATTAATGAGTAACAAAACAGCTCTCTTTATAGGTTTTGTCTGGCCAGAGCCAAAAACAACTGCGGCTGGTCACCGTATGCTACAACTAATAACTAGCTTTCAAAAGAAGGGGCTTGATATTGTTTTTGCTTCTACGGCGCAGAAAACAAATTATGCTGAGGATCTTTCCAAATTAAATATTACAACCACCACAATTAAACTCAATGATAGCTCATTTGATGAATTCATCAAAAAGCTTAAGCCTAATAT
>CAYGUZ010000406.1:0-2263 GCA_964353215.1 uncultured Flavobacteriaceae bacterium | reverse complement strand
GTACTTTGGTTGGTAAGACGAGCCTGAGGTATCGCAAGTATCATGGCAAAGGCGGGCATTACGTGTCTAATTTTAGTATAGGTGCCAGCACCTCGCATTTTCAAGAAAATTCTAGATTTACAACGATTACACCTGCAATGAGCTTTGGGTGGCGGCCAGATGATTTAATTTCCAATAAAAGACAAGGTCTACTTTTTAGACACCGTAGTGTTTTTAGAAATATTGACCCTGTAGTTTTGGCAAATAATGAAGCCGATTTAGACCTCGAGAACAATCCTGACTATAGTGTATTTAACATACGGTACTTCAATGTTGACAATGATATTGTCAATTTCAGGTCTTCTTCAATAGATTTTCAGCATTCCAGTGAATTTACCAAGGCCTCAGTTGAGTTAGAATACCGTAAACTATATGAAAGCAATAGACAACTAAATCTCAGGTTCTATGCAGGTAAGTTTATAAGAAATAAGACCAATTCCGATTTCTTTAGTTATGCGCTAGACAGACCTACAGATTACTTGTTCGACTTGGGGTACCTAGGTCGCTCTGAGGGAAGTGGTATCTACAGTCAACAGATTATTATTGCGGAAGGTGGTTTTAAATCTCGGTTTGACGACCAATTTGGTAGTGATTGGATCGCAACGACAAATGCTAGTTTTAATATTTGGAGATGGATAGAATTGTACGGCGATATCGGAATGATTGCAGATAGAGGCGAAAGTGCCCGTTTTGTATATGACTCTGGTATTCGTTTAAATCTGGTGACGGATTATTTTGAATTATACTTTCCGCTATACTCCAACAAAGGATGGGAAATTGCCCAACCTGATTATGGCCAAAGCATCAGGTTTATAGTCACCATAAGCCCAAAAACCCTCACGGGTCTTTTCACCAGAAAATGGTTCTAATTTTAAAAGATTGATAAAATAAAGTTAAATAGGTGGCGTTATTTTTTCATATTCGCCGTATTACTAACATTTTTTTATGATTTTGTAAATTCTGAAATTCCATTTTGCAAGTAAAATAGGTGAGTATTTTGTACTTTTGCAAAAAATCAATCCGTATCTATGAAAACAAATCCTAAGACTGATAGTGAAATTTCATTTGTAGATTTTCAGGCTCAGATTTTGAGCGATTATGAAATTGCCGTTACCAGTAGGGAGTGTAGTCTTTTAGGAAGACGGGAAGTACTTACGGGAAAAGCGAAATTCGGAATTTTTGGTGATGGAAAAGAATTGCCGCAACTGGCAATGGCTAGAGCTTTTCAAAATGGTGATTTTAGAAGTGGATACTATAGGGATCAAACCTTTATGATGGCGTTAGGCCATTTGAACCCAGAGGCTTTTTTTCATGGTCTTTATGCGACTACCGATATCACCAAAGACCCCATGAGTGCAGGGCGTCAAATGGGTGGTCACTTTATGACACATAGCATCAATGAAGATGGTAGTTGGAAAAATCTGACAGAACAAAAAAATAGTAGTGCGGATATCTCTTGTACCGCAGGTCAAATGCCAAGGCTACTTGGCCTTGCCCAAGCCTCAAAAATTTATCGCAATGTTTCTGCAATTGATGCCTCGAATTTTTCTAAAAACGGTAATGAGGTCGCTTGGGGCACTATTGGTAACGCAAGCACAAGTGAAGGGCATTTCTTTGAAGCTTTGAATGCAGCTGGGGTTCTGCAGGTACCGATGGTAATCAGCGTTTGGGACGATGCCTACGGTATTTCAGTTCCTGCGGAATACCATACTACAAAAAGTGATATCTCAGAAATCTTGAAGGGTTTTCAGCGTGATGAGAATGCAAAGGGCTACGAAATTCTAAAAGTAAAAGGTTGGGACTATACAGCGTTGATACATGCTTACGAAAATGCGTCTGATATTGCCCGTGAAGAGCATGTTCCTGTGCTTATTCATGTTACTGAACTTACCCAACCTCAAGGGCACTCAACATCTGGTTCACACGAGCGTTACAAATCTCAAGAGCGTTTAGAATGGGAGCGCGAAAACGATTGTAATAAACGTTTTAGAGAGTGGATTCTTGAAAATAATATTGCTGATGAAGATGAACTTAAAACAATAGAAAAAAGGATAAAGCAAGAAGTAAGAAATGCTAAAAAAACCGCTTGGACAGCTTTTTTACAACCCCATATTTCAGAAAAGAAAAACTTGGTTCAACTAATTGGTCAAGTTGCCGATAGCAGTGCAAATAGAGCCTTTATTACCAAGATAAAGAACGATCTAATTGCCATTGAAGAACCCAT
>CAYGUZ010000405.1:0-2270 GCA_964353215.1 uncultured Flavobacteriaceae bacterium | reverse complement strand
ATCGTATTGATGAAAAGTAGTTAAAATCTCAAAAAAAAGCTACTATAAGAAAAATCTATTGATAAATTTAAATTATTTTAAATCAGTATTTTAAATGCTGTTATTCCAACCAAAGCTTAAAATCTTTGACACGCTCTCTACTAACGATGATTTCTTGTTCTTTAAAGTGGTTCAGCTTGATTTGAAGTCTTGAATTGGTGTACGAAATAATGTCGTTAATGTGATTAATGTTCACATAGAATTTTCGGCTTACCCTAAAAAATATTTTTGGGGATAACCCCTCTTCTAGGTTTTCCAGAGTTGTATCCAACAAATAATTTCTACCATCTAAAGTTGCGGCATAAGTACCTTTGTTCTCGCTATAAAAACATTCAACCTCATCTGCATTAATGATTTTTAAGTGCTGCCCTACCCTAGCCGTAAATCTTTTTTTATACTCCCTTTCCAAGGGGTTTACAAGCAGCTTTTTTATATCATCAAAGTCAACCGAAATTCTGTCTTTTTCAGGCTTAAAATCACGGTACTTTTTAACCGCCTTTTCAAGGTCTTCATCATCGATAGGTTTCAACAAATAATCAATGCTATTTAATTTAAAAGCTTGTAGTGCATATTCGTCAAAAGCGGTGGTAAATATGATGGCACTTTTAACCTCGATTACATCAAAAATTTCAAATGAAAGCCCATCTGAAAGTTGAATGTCTAAAAATATCAATTCTGGATGTTCGTTGTTTTGAAACCACTCGATAGATTCTTCTACCGAATGCAACATTGTAGAAACTTGAACATCAAGTTCGGCCAATAGTCTACCCAATCTTCTTGCGGCCGGTTTTTCGTCTTCTATTACAATTACGTTCATTATAGCTTTCTATTGGTTTGCTAAAAAGATAAATATAGCGCACTAACGATATCTTTCTGTTTCCTCTTTATCTTTTTTAATAAATTTCTTAATTTGCTTTTCTTCCCACCTTTTAAACGGGCTATTTATAAAAACAAAAGCTGCATGGACGAGCACAACTATACCCCATATGATCGGAGTTCCAAAAAGGTTCCAATTGATCCATTCTAAAAACTCTGGATTTCCAAGTGCCTCTTTACTCAAAAGAATGAATGTCACCCTGCCAGAAAGAATGAGCAGCATAGCGCTTACCAAAATATAAGCTGTTAAATGCTTGTAAAATGATTTTAGTTTTCTTACCCGTTCTTTTGCCTTTATCAAAGAACTGACCTTTAGTTGTTTTTCTTTTGTCATTTCGTGAATTTATCGGCTTCTTCCTTTTCTTTTTCTATATACTTTTCTATCTGGCGTTGCTCCCAATCCTTATTGAAAAAAGGATTTAACCTAAATACTTTTGAAGCATGAAAAAACAAGCCTATACCCCAGAAAAACAAAGTAAAAAAATGTTCTATTTGCCAGAAACCCCTACCATTATGACCACTTTGTATAAATATATTTACCAAAATAAAGCTATTGATCACCGTATAAATAAAGGCATGTATATAGAACCCTTTTAGCTCATCTACCCTCTTTTTTGCTTTAGTGTACTTATCCTTATTATAATTTTTCATGATTACCTCCATTTTTCTTGTTCTTCCTGCTTTTCCATATATTCCTTGATCTTTCTTTGCTCCCACTCTTTATTGAAAAAAGGGTTGAGATTAAATGTGCGTGAAGCATGGGCCAAAATACCTATTCCCCAGCCAAAAGCAGCCCATAAAAACCACATATATCGCCATCCATCGACCCAATAATTTAAAATAGCTAGACCACCTATTACCAAAATGTAAGAAGTTAAATGACCGTAGAACTTTTTTAGTTCTTCAACACGTTCTTTTGCTCGTTGGTATTTGTTTTCAGCGCTATTGGTTTCCATTTTAACTTGTTTTGATTGACCTGTTGATTTAAAATTACAAATAGTTTAAAAATTATCTTTTTCCATGAATTGTCTTACTTTTTGTTCTTCCCAATCTTTTCCGAATAAAAGAGCTGCGCCAAAAAGTCTTATAGCCCTTAAAATAGTCAAGACTACAACGCCGAAAACTACCCATAAGAACCACGGATGGCTCCATTCGTTAAGGTAATAATTAATAGCACCTGTTATTAGAATCGCCAACAAACCTCTCAAAGCTTGTCCGTAAAAGCGTTTTAGTTTAGCAACTCTATCTAATGCCCTTTTGTATTTGGTATCATTTGTATTGAATTCCATAATAATTGTTTTTAACCCTAATAGTTAGTTACCTAGATGAATATTGTTTAGTTATAGTTTTTAGAA
>CAYGUZ010000404.1:0-2271 GCA_964353215.1 uncultured Flavobacteriaceae bacterium | reverse complement strand
GCACTATATGTGATATTACTTCTCAGAAAAAGGTAGAACTTTCTTTACTTGAGGCAAAAGAAAAAGAAATTCTGGCCAATAAGGCCAAAGATGAATTTTTATCGACCATATCACACGAAATTAGAACCCCATTAAATGCAGTGATAAGCACGTCGCATTTACTTCTTATAGAAAACCCTCACAGTTCGCAATTAGAAAATCTAAATATTCTAAAGCATTCTTCAGAACATCTACTTTCTTTAGTGAATGATGTGTTAGACTTTGGAAAAATAGAAAGTGGAAATATTGAACTAGAAAATGTTGAATTTAACCTTTCGAATGTCATCAATAGCTTTTTATCGACTTACTTAAATATTGCCGAAGAAAAAGAAATCAATTTTTCAGTAAATAGAGATCATGGCATTCCTGAAATTTTAATAGGCGATGCCACCCGACTAGCACAAATTTTAAGAAACCTAATAAGTAATGCCATAAAGTTTACTTCGTCTGGAGGAGTTATACTTAATATTAAAAAAAGTAAGAGAACCAATAGGCATATCACTTTAAATTTTGAGATAATAGACACAGGTATTGGCATATCAACAAGCGAGAGACAAAAGATTTTTAATTCGTTTACACAGGCCAATATAGCTACAGCTAGAAAGTTTGGAGGTACCGGTTTAGGACTTAGTATTTGTAAAAAATTATTACAGTTGATGGGCAGTAAAATTAATTTGCAAAGTGAGCTAGGTATAGGGTCTATTTTCAGTTTTCCATTGACTTTTGAAATTGGCAACGAAAATGAACAAAGAAAACCCCAAGAAATTCAAGAGAATTATGCTAGTACGTCACTCAAAGGGTTATCTGTATTGGTCGCCGAAGACAACAAAGTAAATTGCCTTGTTTTGCGAAAGTTCTTATCGAAGTGGGATGTTTCTTTTGAAATAGCAACTGATGGTAATGAAGTTGTTGAAAAATATAAAAATGGTTCGTTCGATTTGATTTTAATGGATATTATGATGCCATATCTAAACGGTTTTGAAGCAACCAAAATAATTCGGAAGTTTGATTCTAATATACCGATTATAGCTCTATCAGCAGCAACTGCCGTGCATATGGAGAAAGAATACGATGAAGCCGGAATGAACGGTCATATTAGCAAACCTTTTAATCCTAACACATTGTTCAGCACCTTAAAAAGAATGCAAGCCGTAGGATATAAAAAAGTTGATTATTTAAATTAACATTTCAGGTATATTCCCTTTAATCAAGAGATTGCCTTCAGTAGCATTTTTAATTTCTTCAACTGAAACCCCTGGAGCACGTTCTAAAAGCTTAAATCCTTCGTTAGCAACTTCTAAAACCGCTAGGTTGGTAACTATCTTCTTAACACATCTGACTCCTGTTAGCGGTAGGCTACATTTTTTTAGCAGCTTAGAATGACCTGCCCTATTCGTATGCATCATGGCCACAATAATATTTTCAGCAGAAGCCACTAAGTCCATCGCACCACCCATACCCTTGACCATTTTTCCGGGTATTTTCCAATTGGCAATATCTCCATTCTCTGCGACTTCCATTGCACCTAAAATGGTAAGGTCTACATGTTTGCCCCTAATCATTGAAAAGCTCGTAGCCGAATCAAAAAATGACGCTCCTGGAAGCGTTGTAATGGTCTGTTTGCCCGCGTTAATGATATCTGCATCTTCTTCACCTTCAAAAGGGAATGGTCCCATTCCCAGTACTCCATTTTCACTTTGAAATTCTACACTAATATCATCGCGCACAAAATTAGCGACCAAAGTTGGTATACCTATGCCGAGGTTTACATAATAACCGTCTTGTACTTCTTGTGCGATTCGCTTTGCGATTCCATTTTTATCTAGCACTATTCTTAGTTTGAAGATTTTTTAATTTGAAAATTATGGCTTCTTGGAAGAAGAAATAATCTTACTTATAATTTTGATAATTACATGCAACTCTTTAAATAATGTTTCGTCAGGTGAAGGATAAAATTAAGAACCCTCACGTAACTTCAACCAATATTCCAGCTCATCTGCTTCCTTCGCAGATATTTTAAATTTATCTTACTCTCTGCATTTTGAGCCTCGCGTATATTTGCGCCAATTGAAGTTCCACTTCTAAAAATTTGAGATGCCATTTCAAATTTCTGAAAAGAACGAAGTTCTTCAGAGAATTTTATAACCTTAAGTGCAAAAGCATACGTAAGATTTACGATTAAATTCTCCTTATCATTCCTCATCGCATTTTCAAATTAGAAAATCTTCAAAT
>CAYGUZ010000403.1:0-2274 GCA_964353215.1 uncultured Flavobacteriaceae bacterium | reverse complement strand
TCTAAAGACGGAATCATAATACCTGTGCAACTCACCGTAATGATATAGTCCAAAGAATTTGCTTCCCAATTATTTTTTTTCAAGGCCTTGGCTAGGCAATTCACGCCAAGTTTTTTGACTTCGCGAACATAAATAGCATTTTTGGCCTCAAACGAAGTTGCATTGAATACCTCGTCGATATTCATAATACCATAGCGCTTATCTACCCCTGCCCCTTCAAAAATCTTGACCACTTTTCTTCTAAAACGGTCGTCTTGATCAGAAAGCCAAAGATTGACGAAGGGTATAATAGCTTCTGTAGTTCTGCAATATGGCGGTAATTCTTTTGAAACTCCAACTATTTTAACTTCGTTCATAATTCAGGTAGTCGATTGGTTTGCATTATCCATACATAGCGAAAAGCCCATTTCCACTTTATTTTATGAATAACATTCGGTATATTCTTTGCAAATTGCTGCAGCTCTGACTTCAAGAAACCACTTTTTATGGAGGTCAGCCCGTCTTTTTTGGCGATTTTTGTTTTCAAGAAAAAGAATCTGAACACTTTAAAAAGATAACAGGCCAATCGGCTTCTTTGCAAATCATTGATCACGACCCCAAGTCTTGAAATCGAGATGAACTTATCTAAAAAAACTGAAATTTCGTCATTAGTAAAATGATGCATCGTAAGCGTACAAAGCAGCACATCACATTGAAATTTTTCCGGATTTAGTGCCAAAACATCTTGTTGCATATACGAGATTTCAGGAAAATCTTTGGAGGCTTCCTCAGCAATCGAAAGGATATCCTCACGCAAATCCATTCCTATAAGTTCAGCTTCGATATCTTGTTCCCGAAGGAATAATGCGACCTCCCGAAGCATATAGCCATCCCCGCAACCCATATCCAAAATCGTATACGATTTGTCCGTGCTACTTTTCAGCAATTCATATAGGGCATCAATACTAATTTTATTTCCGCCCAGTACTGCATTGACCCGATTGATGTCTTTAAATACTTCTTTAAGCTCATGAACCCCCAAATCAGGGTCATCCATCAACTCCATTTCCGTATTTCTCATTGCCAACTGCATTAGACTAATATAGGGTTTCCATGGGTGCGTTTAATCATCGATTGCAGTATTTTTTCAGACTTTGCGATTGTACCTATCGCTATTTCAGAAGCCGTATTGCTCATAAGAACGCGCTGCACCGTTCTCCCCATTCGTAATCGCCCTTCAAATTCTTTTCTCCAAAGACTCGCATAGCGCTTTTCAAGCTTTTCTCTATTTGCATTGCCCACTTTTAAATAATCTAAAATGCATTCAGAAGCTATTTTAGCACTATGTATCGCCATTGCCATACCATTGCCGCAAAGCGGATGTATTAAACCGGCACTATCACCGCACATTAACACATGATTTTGAACGGATTGTTTTTTTTCAAAGGAAATCTGGGCGATACTCACTGGGCTTTTAAATTTAGGCTTCGCGTTGGCCAAGAAATCACCAAGAAACGGATTCTTTGAAACCACTTTTGAATTGAATTCTTCGATAGCACCATATCGTTTAAAGCTTTCAAAATTAGTAAGATAGCAGAAATTGACACTTCCGTCCTCGGTTTTCGACAAACCACCGTAACCGCCATAAAAATTATGCAGGGCAACCAGATTAGAAGGAAAATCATTGAACCCATAATGGCATTTTACGCCAAGCCATGGTGATTTCTGTTGTATGAAAATTCGGTTTAGTTTTTTATCCAATCCCGACCTTTTTCCATAAGCCCCTATGACTATGGTACTTGTATATTTTTCATCAGCTGAAATCCTTACCTCAAATTGATTCTCCTTATAACAAATGTCGTCAGCAGTTTTAAAGGCAAAATCTACATGCATGGCCTTTGCTTTTTGATATAACAGATCATCAAACGTATAACGGCTAATTCCAAATCCGCCTAAAGGAAGTTTGGTGCGAATACTTTTTCCAGACTTCGTACTTATTTGCAAAGTGTCGATAGTGACCGTGTTTTTGGTATTCAAATCCACTCCTAAGAACTCAAGATAGGGAAGCACTTCGTTGGATACATATTCTCCGCATACTTTATGGTTTGGATAATTGTTTTTCTCAATTACCAAAACACTGCAACCTTCACGCCGTAGGTGTATTGCAGCGGTCAATCCTGCAAGACCACCCCCAACAATTATGACATCGTATTTTTTCACGTTTTGAAGATACCGTATAAAAACAAAAATCCCGACTATTGCGGGTCGGGATTTTGTTCTGGGGTGTTTATTTGC
>CAYGUZ010000402.1:0-2286 GCA_964353215.1 uncultured Flavobacteriaceae bacterium | reverse complement strand
GTGGTTGTAATTATCAGGTAGTTTTGAGACTTAATAAAAAACCGATATTATGAAAAGAATAGTTGCTGTTGCATTTTTTGCAATGACCTTAATTTTTAGTACTGATGTAGAAGCTCAAAAGTTTGGAGGACTAGATAAAAGCCCTGCAGATATAGCTTCTTTCCCAACTAGCTACAAAGTTTCAGACAAGGCTGTAAAGGTTACCTATGGCAGACCCCAATTAAAAGGACGTAATATGTCCGATTTGGCACCTGCAGGTAAAGTATGGCGTACTGGAGCCAATGAAGCTCCAGAAATTACGTTTTACAAAGACGTTACTTTTGGTGGTAAAAGTGTAAAAGCTGGAACCTATGCTTTGTTTACCATACCTGGAAACGGTGAATGGACCGTAATTTTAAACAACAATTTAAACCAATGGGGCGCTTATTCTTATGATAATGCTGCCGATGTGGTTCGAGTTAGTTCTAAAGTGAGTTCTGATTCTGAATCTTTAGAAGCTTTCTCTATCGCTTTTAAAGAAGTTAAGGGTGGAACACATCTCGTAATGGGCTGGGGCACTACACGTGTAGCTACACCGATTATGTTTTAAGGATTATACTTTAAATACAAAAAGTCTCTAAACCTTATTTAGGGGCTTTTTTATGTAACAATCTATCTGTTTTTTGTCATTTCGAACGCATATGAGAAATTTTATTAAGTTTAGATCAATGCTTCGCATTTCATTTCGAAATTACTACTTATAGACTCTCAAAACTTTATTATCTCATTTTCTCCCCACCAACAAATACCTGTTCCGCTTTTAGATTTGGAATATCACGAGCAGGCACAGTCATAATATCATCACTAAGGATTACAAAATCTGCTTTTTTACCCACTTCGATACTTCCTTTTTCGTTTTCTTCAAAGTTGGAATATGCTGCCCAAATGGTCATTCCCTTTAACGTTTCTTCTCTAGATAAAGCATCCTTCATTTGGTATCCACCTTCGGGGTAACCCTCTAAGTCCTGTCTTGCCACCGCGGCATAAAATGTCAAAAACGGGCTTACTTTTTCTACCGGAAAATCAGTTCCTAAAACAACCATCCCGGCATTATCAAGCAGTGTCTTAAAAGCATAAGCTCCTTTTACACGCTCTTCGCCTAACCTATCTTCTGCCCAGTACATATCGCTAGTGGCATGTGTGGGTTGTATTGATGGAATAATACCATTGCCAAAATATTGAAAGTCAGGCTCAGAAATTACCTGTGCGTGTTCTATTTTCCATCTTCTATCTCCACCATCGGGCAAGGCTTTCGCATAAGCCCTTAATACCGCAATATTTGCAGAATCTCCAATAGCATGGGTGTTCATTTGGTAATCTGAAGCAGCTATCCTTTTTGCCAATGCCTCAATGGCATCTACAGGAGTAATCATGGCTCCAAAATGCCCAGGTTTATCTGAATAGGGTTCACGTAAGGCAGCTCCTCGCGACCCCAAAGCGCCATCACCATATACTTTTACCGAGCGTACATTTAATTTATCCGTTTTTACGATACCTTTTGGTAAGTAATAATCTAAATTTTCTTTGTTATTGCTGATCATGGCATACACCCGAATATCCAATTCACCAGCTTGCTGTAGGCTATCTATTAATTCTATGGTCTCTTTGTTTAGACCTGCATCGTTCACCGTAGTCAAACCATAATCGAAACAAAGTTCTTGCGCATCTTTTAGTGCCTGAATCTGCGTTGCCCTTGTGGGTTTAGGAATTACTGCATCTATCAAACCCATAGGGTTGTCTACCAAAACTCCGGTGATATTTCCATTATTGTCTTTAACTATTTCGCCGCCTTCCACGTTGGTCTCTTTGTTTATTCCTGCCAAATCCAAAGCTTTTTGATTGACCAAATAGGCATGACCATCTACACGCTCTAATACTACAGGGGTGTCTGGGAATAATTTATCTAGTTTGTCTTTTGTCGGGAATTCTTTTACTTCCCAATCATTCTGGTCCCAACCACGACCCTGAATAACGTTTGAAGGCTTTTCTTTTTGAAAATTGGCAACTTTTTGAAGAATATTATCATAACTAGTTGTTCCTCTCAGATTGACAACCTGTTGGGTTAATCCCAATCCATAAAAATGACAATGCGCGTCTATTAATCCAGGAACAATCGTTTTACCCTTGGCGTCTAGCGTTTCTTCTGCACTATAATCCTCTAGACTATTCTCTGAAACCGCTATAAATTCACCATCTTTAACAGCAAAAGTTGTAGCCTTAGAAAAATTTTCATCGACCGTATAAATT
>CAYGUZ010000401.1:0-2288 GCA_964353215.1 uncultured Flavobacteriaceae bacterium | reverse complement strand
CCCAGAACACTACCCATGCCCAAATGAAGATGTTTTTGACCCGTATGGGTAAAAACGCAAAGTTTTTATTAACAGGCGATCCAGGGCAGATAGATTTACCGCGGCGTGTAATTTCCGGATTAAAAGAAGCACTTTTGATTCTTAAGAATACAGAGGGTATTAGTATTATTTACCTAGATGATAAAGACGTCATTCGCCATAAACTGGTTAAAAAGGTTATTGACGCATACAAGAATATTGAGCACCAAAACTAGTCGATAATGTCAAACACAATAATGGATACCAATTTCCATTTCGCAGGTCAGAAATCTGTATATAAAGGAAAAGTAAGAGAGGTATATACTTTAAATAACGATATTTTGGTAATGATAGCGACAGACCGTCTTTCAGCTTTTGATGTCGTAATGCCAAAAGGGATACCCTACAAAGGGCAGATTCTAAACGATATTGCAACTAAAATGATGCAGGCTACCGGAGATATTGTACCAAATTGGTTAATGTCTACACCAGATGCCAATGTTGCCGTGGGTAAAGCCTGTGAACCTTTTAAGGTAGAAATGGTAATCCGCGGATACATGTCGGGTCATGCCGCTAGAGAATATAAAGCAGGTAAAAGAATGCTTTGTGGAGAGCCGATGCCAGAAGGCATGAAGGAGAACGATAAATTTCCGGAGCCCATTATAACGCCGGCAACAAAAGCGGAAAAGGGAGATCATGACGAGGATATCTCAAAGGTTGATATTCTTAAAAAAGGCATTGTTTCCGAAGAAGACTACGCAGTTCTAGAAAGCTATACAAAAGCTTTGTTTAAAAGGGGAACTGAACTAGCTGCGCAACGAGGATTGATTTTGGTAGATACCAAATATGAATTTGGTAAAACTAAGGATGGTGAAATAGTTTTGATAGATGAAATTCATACGCCTGATTCTTCGCGCTATTTTTATGCTGAGGGCTATCAAGAACGACAAGATAGCGGCGAGGCTCAAAAACAACTTTCTAAAGAGTTTGTTCGTCAGTGGTTAATTTCTAACGGTTTTCAAGGATTGGAAGGACAAATTGTTCCTGAAATGAGTGATGAGTATATCAATTCGGTTTCAGAGCGTTATATCGAGTTGTACGAGAGTATTATGGGTGAGCCTTTCGAAAAGGCGGATATCACCAATATTCAAGAACGTATTGGGCAAAATGTATCTAATTTTTTAAATACTATCAACTAGAATTAGCTATTGTGCTTTTGAGGGAGACTTTACAGCGTTTTAATTTTGAATATCCTTTAAATATCATAACCCCGTTATGTTAGCAATAACGACTCTTTCAAAGAGTCTGTCCTCAAAATATCTTCGATTGAGCCTGTAAACGAACTCATCCAAGTATAGCTGCAAGTATTTTCCTTTTACTTTATGATAGTTACCGAGTAGATTTCTTTTTGCGTTACCAATAAATACATACCCATTTTAAAGTTTCTTCGGTAGATTCTTTACTTGACTTTTCAGTAACATGCATTTCAATGTAATCGGCTATATCTACATTAAGAAGTATTCTTATCTGTAAAAACGATAGTTTTCTCATCAACAGAATCCTTTATTGTTTCATTGATTTCAGAAGATCGATGGGTCTGTAACACCTTTGCTTTAAAATAACGGACTTGGTTTGATTTCTCACCTGTTTTGCCATCTTCTAGGGGTGTGCTTTCTGCTATTACCGCTACATTGCGCTTACCAGCTGCCCCTCTACCTCGCCTGCCTTTGTCTTGCTCTATCTTTGATGATTCTACCTTAAAATAGCCTTCGTCCATCTCCACCATTCCTTCAAGTGTATCTAGCGTCTCTATTGCCCATTGCTTCGCGTAGTTTGTGAACCATGGACCAAACAGGTTCGTAACGTTTTAAACCTAGCTGAAGTTGCATCTCTTTTGCAGAAAAACCTTTCTTTGTCGCACTCATTAAAAACATGGAACTATACCAAACCAAAAAAGATAAATTCGAGCTTTGCATGATGGTGCCGCTACGAAGAAAAGTGCGGCTGCGACAAGACTTACACTCATAGCCCCATCGACTCTTTATCCAGTATGGAATCACCGCCACAACGCTGGCATTCAACACCTATTTTATCCCGCTGCTCCTAAAAATGAGGTCTGCAAGCGGTTTCATCACCGAAATGAGCCGTAAATGTGAAAATATTCATTCGCTACATATTTAATTACCAAGCTAATACACAGAATTATGATATTTAACGGATATTCAAATTTAGAAATCAATTTTACTACTATATTAAAAATACCTATATTT
>CAYGUZ010000400.1:0-2349 GCA_964353215.1 uncultured Flavobacteriaceae bacterium | reverse complement strand
CCCATCTTGTTTGCCAGGTTGTATTGGTGGTAGACGTTCAATAATACGGACGGCTTCATTTTCAAGTAATTCATGAGGGCCTCTTTTTCTAATGTTTTTTATACTACCGTCTGTTGAAATTATAAATACCAAACTTACACGCCCTTGAACACCCATATCTTGTGCTTCTTTTGGGTAGTTAAAATGTTTTTTAATGTGTTCAACCATTTTTTCTTGAAAGCACTCTTTTTTATCAGAAGCATTCTCACAACCTGGAAAAATAGGAACTTCCTCTATAACCGCAAAGGGAACAGATATAGAAGCATTTAACACTTCAGTTTCTTGATTAGTAGTTATAGTCTGTGAAGGATTTGTTGAATTAGAAATCAAAAATAAATACTCATCATCTGATAAAAATAGAAATCTTTCCGTTCCTTTAATATGCTCTAAATATTGATTCACTTTTCTAATTTCTTCTCCAGTTAAATCTTTTACATCAGTGACTTTTATAAACTCTCCAGATCCTAAATTTTTATCACCTTTTTTAACCAATCTTAGCGCAAAATCTTTTGGATTAATAGAAACTTTTAATTTATAATCCAACTGTTTAAAAGCTATTTCTCTATTAAGATAGCTATTATACTTTTCTGTTGACGGATAGGGTATATCAACCTTGCTATTACGTTCAGTTTTTGCATAAACTTTGCTCATAGTCATTCTTAAGGAAATGATTCTTCTAAAAAAATCTTCTTTAGAAAGTAACTCCTCTTGGGTCTCACTTTCTTTTCTCAAAATAGCAGTAGATCTTATAATTTCCTCCAAGCTTTTGTATTTAAGTTCATCTTCTATTGAGGCTATTAATGCAGCATCATCAGAACCTTTATCCGTATTAACGATATTAAGTTCTTCATTAGGTATTTCTTGTTCGCAAGAAGTATACACCAATATTCCTACAATTATTGGCACCAACAATAAATACTTAAAGTGATAAATCTTTTTAGACTTTGTTTTACTTAACATGATTATTCGTTTTTTGATTAATGATTTTTTAAAAAATTGATTGACAAAACTGATGTTTTGGGTCTGGAAAGCTTCTGCCAAAAGCAGCTGATACTGTTCCTTTTTATTGGTTTTAGCTACTACAGAATCGGCAATAAACTCATGCAATTCCGATACTCGATTTTGATACACATAGACCAAGGGGTTGAACCAAAAGGCAATTCGCATAATTTCAAAAAAGAGCAGGTCGAGCGAATGCCATTGTTTAATATGCACCAGTTCATGTGCAACTATATTGGCCTCATTTTCTTTTTTAATTTGTTCCCCTAAGAAGATATTTTTAAAGAAGGAAAAAGCCAATTCGCTTTTTTTAACTACAACTTTAGTAAAGTCTTTATAATAGCGAATGGTACCATTCTCTTTAAGCCAATAAATCTGAAAGAGTTTATAGCCAAACCACAATGCGGAAAGCAAAGCACCTATGCCAAAAACTATATATGCTGTTGGGAGTGATGCCAACCAACTGGTTTCTTCTTCCGCTGGTGTTACAGCTATGCCATCCAATTGCCAAAACAACATAGGATAACCTACAAATTCTTGAGAAACGGTCGTTTTAAAAGCTTCAATCTTAATCCATGGTAAAACTGTAGCAACTAAAAAAGTACCGATAAGGTAAAAACGATTCCACTGAAAAAAGGTTTCTCTCTTTAAAAACAAGTCATAGACTACTAAAAAGAGTAATTGAAATGCTATTATTTCTAAGATGTATTGAATCATGCTATTTTATTTTGTTATTCCGATTGCATCCCGATAGTTATTGTGACGAAGAAGAATCTAGATTTCCCATACTCACGGCGTTCAATTCGAAATGACATTATTCTTCTTTTATCTTTTTAAGGATGTCCTCCAATTCACCTACACTAACATCATTCTTTTTCATGAAAAAAGATACCATACTTTTAAAAGAACCTTGAAAGTATCCATCAACCAATTTATTGATAGACTGATGACTATATTCCGATTTCTTGATAAGTGGAAAATATACATGCCCCTTACCCACTTTATCGTGGTCCACAAAACCTTTATCCTCTAGAATACGAACAATAGTAGAAACCGTATTGTATGCAGGTTTTGGTTCTGGGAATTCTGCTATTAAGGCAGCCACATTGGCCTTTTCTAATTGCCAAAGTAACTGCATTACTTCTTCTTCTGCTTTGGTGAGTTGTTTCATTTCAAATCATGTTTTATACTCTTCGACAAGCTTAGTGTGATAATTTTAAACTAAGTTTTTAGTTCAACTATGAAGCAAATATAACTAAATATTTAGTTTAAACTAATTTTTTAGTTAAAAATTTAGCTGATGTATGTAAC
>CAYGUZ010000399.1:0-2351 GCA_964353215.1 uncultured Flavobacteriaceae bacterium | reverse complement strand
TAGGAGTTCTTAGTACCCCCCCATCATTTCTAGTTTCTTTTTCATCCGAAAAATTTTGCGCTGCTTCCGCGAATGTATACTTTCCGTCTAAAAGCTGATTGCGAATACTATCAAGTTCTTTCGCAGCCTCTTTCATTGCGCTATCTGGAATTTCAGGAATCATCAAAATATGTCTTAAATCAACTTCCCTGCCGCGTATTTTTTCAACAAGAATAATATGATATCCATACTGGGTTTCAAAAGGTTCTGAAATTTCACCTTCCCTTAAACTAAAGGCAACGTCTTTAAATTCTTTAACAAATGGCGTCTGTCTGGTAACCGTATAAAACCCTCCATTAGCCCTAGACGGCTCATCCCTAGTATTCAATACCGCCTTTATTCTAAAACTAGAACCATTCTCCTCAACATCTTGCTTTATACGTTTTAACCTATCTATTATTTTTTGAACCTCGGCTTCAGGGGCTTTAGGTTGTTTAACTATTTGAGCAATCTCTAGTTCTGCTCCAAAAATAGGACGTTCCTCTTCGGGTATTCTATAAAAGAATTGCCTTACTTCTTCTGGAGTGACCTCTACATCCTTAGTGATTTCGGTCTGCATTTTCTCTGAAAGAATTCGAAGCTTGTTTATCTCAAAAAGCTCGGTTCTAAAACTCTCGATGTCGGGTTTCTTATAGAATTTAAGCACTTTCTCCATAGAACCAACTTGCTGCACCAATTGTTGGATCTGCCTATCGCTGGTTGCATTGACCTGATCATCAGAAACTAGAAGACTATCTTGAACCGCCTGATGCGCGTACAAACGATCTTCCATTAGCTTACCCAACAATTGGCAATGGGTCACATCTTCAGTAGAAGCTCCTTGATTTCTTAAATCGACCAGTGTTTTTTCGATATCAGAATCTAAGATTACATAGTCACCGATTACGGCAGCAATGCCATCTAGTTTCATTCTTTTTGTAACCACACTATCGGTTACGGCTACTTCGGTCACTAAAGTTTCAGTAGTTGCATCTGTTGCTTCTTGACCAAAAGATGAAGTAAGAATCACTACAAATAATAGTCCTATATTTTTCCTAATCTTTTCCATAAATCTCAAACTCATTTTTCTTGATGGCCTCATCAATAATTTCTGTCTCTATCTTTTTTATTCGTGAAAGTCTTCTTCGATTGATAATAATCTGTTTTATATCTGGAGTAACGTAAGACAAAGGTGCTGTGTCGTTTAAATCCAGCACATTGCTCACCCTTCCCAAATATACCCCGATTGAATCCTGCAATTCAAAAAATTGTGATTTTTTTAAGTACTTCTCCTCGTTCTGCGATGTCAACGGCGGAATTTCCTCGATTAAACGTGATGCGCTTACCCAAATAGAATCATTAAAATGAAGTTTTTTAAATTGTACGGCAATCGAATCTAAATAATTCTTATCCTCTTCTTTAAAACTTTTAAGTTTGGTTTCAACAATATCCTTATCCAAAAATTGAAGTGGCAATGCAACAAATCGTAATTGCACTAGCTTTTCACTAAGTCTAAAATTGTCCTTTTCATTACTATAAAATCCTTGCAACTCTTCCTTGGTCACAGATGTATCTGAAGACTGTTGTACCAAGGCCTCTAAATATGCCCTGGTGTAGAGGTCCGTTCTATAGTTATCCACCAACCTATTAAACTCTTGAAGCTGCTCTTCAGGAATGTTGATTTTTGATTTATCAAGTAGAAGTTCCTTAGACGCCCAATTGTTAATGTAGTTAACGACAAAGGCAGCACTATCACGACCTTTTAAACCTTGAGGAATTAAATTGGAAACATCTTCCTTATATAAATAAGAATCTCCGACTCTAGCTATAGGTTCTTTCTCAAGCTCATCTTTAAATAGAGAATTGCATGACGCCATACTTAGAACTAAGGCAAAACAGCAAACCCGAACAACTTTACAGTTTAAAAAATACATTCAGCAAAAATAACAATAACTTAAAGTCGTGCAAGCGATGGCCAAAACCATTAACAGATTTTTAGTAGCTTCTCAAAATCAATATTTTAGTACATTAGTTGAATTAAACCTGACCGAGATGGAATATACCACTGAAATAAGCATAGATCTTTCTAGGAACGATTTTATAAAAATTGATCAACCCGGATATTATGAGGCAATGGATGTGTAGTTTGTTTGATTATGTTATGATTTCAGGTGAACCTGGCAAAGAAGGGTCAACGATGAACATGAAATTTAAAAGAGGTAAGGGAGAAATGGAAATGGTGCAAACCATAATCAAAAGAAATACACCAGAAGAATTTCATGCTACTTATGACACCAAAGGAGTCCATAAAATTCAACGCTATTACTTTAAAG
>CAYGUZ010000398.1:0-2354 GCA_964353215.1 uncultured Flavobacteriaceae bacterium | reverse complement strand
GAGGTTACTGGGCAGATAAAGTATTATAACTCGCAATTGAGCAAACAGCCTTATTTAACTTGGAAATAAAAATTTGGCAACGTAGAGCAAAAGGGTTTTGTAATAAAAAACTTACTCGAAGTAAAGAAGGGACTGTAATAGAATGAAGTTTATATCAAAGACATTTACTCCCCAAAAACACCTTCTATTTCTAATAGTGGTATAATAGAAAGGTTTTGTTCATTTACCATATTCTTTTCAAAAACAAAGCGTTTTTCGTACAACTTATTATCGGCATAATAGGTGACATAAAATTCATTGGTCAGACCCAGCACATCTTCTGTTACCATTTCTATTTTTTCGTACCCTTTGGCTTTTACAAGACCAAAAGCATAGCGCATGGTAGATGTCTTTTTATCGCCGTCATAACCTTTAGAGACAACAAGTGCCATTTCAATGGGGGTGTTTCTATTATTGATGATATAGGCATTCCAATCTTTAGAAAGAAATTCTTTATTCCATTCATGAACAATAGCTACGTAAACGTCTTTTGCAACAGGAATTTCAATATCTTTTTTCATAAAGTGGCACTATAATGCACTTTTAAACTGCTCTAGAAAACGCACATCATTTTCGCTTAACAGTCTAATATCTGAAATTTGATGAAGTAATAGGGCAATACGGTCTATACCCATACCAAAGGCAAAACCAGAATAAACCTCAGAATCAATTCCACAATTTTGCAGAACGTTGGGGTCTACCATTCCGCAGCCCATAATCTCTAACCAACCTGTTCCCTTGGTCATTTTATAGTCGGTTTCGGTTTCTAGGCCCCAGTAAACATCTACTTCTGCACTTGGTTCGGTAAATGGAAAGTATGATGGGCGAAGTCTGATTTTAGATTTGCCAAATAATTCCGTAGTAAAGTATTGCAGGGTTTGTTTTAAATCGGCAAATGAAACATCCTTATCGACATACAAGCCTTCTACCTGGTGAAAAAAGCAATGTGACCGAGCAGAAATAGCTTCGTTTCGATACACTCTGCCAGGAGAAATTGTTCGAATAGGAGGTTTATTATTTTCCATATACCGCACTTGTACAGATGAGGTGTGGGTGCGCAGCAAAATATCTGGATCTTTTTGTATAAAGAAGGTATCTTGCATATCACGTGCCGGGTGATATTCCGGTAAATTTAGTGCCGTAAAGTTGTGCCAATCATCTTCAATTTCAGGGCCTTCAGATACATTAAAACCTATTCTTGAAAAGATATCTATTATTTGATTTTTTACAATTGATATTGGATGTCTAGCTCCAATTTCTACAGGCTCCCCCGGTCGGGTTAAATCGCCATACTTGCCTTTTGTCTCAGTTTTATTTTCTAGAGCTGCTTTTAAAGAATTTACCTTATCTGTAGCTGTAGTTTTTAATTGATTGATGACCTGGCCAAATTCCTTCTTTTGCTCATTGGGAACATTCTTAAACTCAGCAAAAAAGTCGTTTAACAGCCCTTTCTTTCCCAAATATTTAATTCGGAAGTTTTCTATTTCATCTTTTGAAGTTGAAGTGAAATTTTCAACTTGGGCCAAATGTTCTTTTATGGTCTCAATCATGGTTGACGTCACTATTAGCGGATAAATTTAGTGCTTTTTTTATCCTCTACCTAGTTTGAAATCTAAGCTAGTTTTCATCGCTAATATTTTCTTGCACCCATTGAAGACAATCGTCAAAGTTTTTAAAAACATGTTCTTCTGGAATAAGATCTGGAATAATATCTATACGTTCCATCATAAGTCTTGGTTGTTCTAAAACAGCAACAAACAATACTTTAATACCTTTTTTAACAAGATCTTGAAGCACATCATCCATTGTGTAAAGCCCAGATTGGTCTAAATACTCCATTTTATCCATTCTAATAATCACCGTGTTTGCGGTATCGGGAATTTGTGCTGCCAGAATTTGGAATTCATTATTAGAACCAAAAAATAATGGCCCGTTTACGTGCTTAATAAAAACTTCTTCTTTTAATTTAGAAGGAAATTCTTTTTCATCTGCCCATGGAATTTCTTTTAATAATTTTAAACCAGATCGTTTTGCCGTAAGGTCTCCAATTTTTTTCATGAACAATAAAGAAGCCAGTATCAGCCCTATTCCCACCGCGTAAACCAAATTCCAAACCGAAGAAAGCACCATTACAACAAGCATAATAATTACTTCTGAACTTAATTTTAGCGGCCCTAATTTGATGTCTTTTGGCATATGGGGTATTGCTCTTAACCCTTTATAATCCATAACACCTATACCTACAGTGATTAGAATACCCGCTAAAACTGCCGCAGGTATTTGTGAAGCAATAGGCCCTAAGGCCAAAAGCACTA
>CAYGUZ010000397.1:0-2356 GCA_964353215.1 uncultured Flavobacteriaceae bacterium | reverse complement strand
ATGTTGGTGATGCCCGTAATGCTAAATAGCTAAACTAATCGACCTTTACATACCAAAAAAGGCTAGAAATATTTCTAGCCTTTTTTATTTAGATAAACTTTATTGTCAAAAAGTTCGATGGAGATTCTCCGTTGGCCGCTTTAACTGCATTAACTATTGGCAGTATAAAACCTAGTATGCCAACCCCGATTAGGCCAAGTATACCTAAACCGAATAACAATATTCCTGGAATACAGAGAATTATATATAAGAGCATACTTAATTGAAAATTAACGATGGAGCGTCCATGCTCGTTCATTCCCTCAACATTATGCTTTGATGTCAACCAGATTATTAACGGAACTATAAAGCCCCCAAAGCCGGTTACATAATGCAATAATTGCGAAAGATGTGTAATTGCCAATAGGCTATTATCTTTTCTTAAAACTTGTTGATCAACTAATTCCATTTTTGTTCGATTTTAATGATGATGTACCTATTTGTAGCAATTTCATTAAAAATGTTACAAGCAAGGTCTTATTTGTATTTTTGCGGCATGCAATATCAAGAAACTATAATAGCATTGGCAACGCCATCAGGTTCTGGTGCAATAGGGGTTATCCGTATTTCTGGAGAAAATGCAATTGCATTAGTAGCACCTTTCTTTAAATCTATTCATGGAAAAGACTTAAAAAAGCAGAAAACCCATACTATTCATTTAGGAAATATTATAGAAGGAAAAAAGATTTTAGATGAAGTTTTGGTATCAATATTCAAAAGTCCAAATTCATATACGGGCGAAGATGTGGTAGAGATTTCTTGTCACGGCTCTGCCTATATTCAGCAACAGGTTATCCAATTGTTTATTAGAAACGGTTGCAGAACCGCTGAAGCTGGTGAATTCACATTAAGAGCATTTTTAAATGGTAAAATAGACTTAAGTCAGGCCGAAGCAGTAGCTGATTTAATTGCTAGCGATAATGAAGCTAGCCATCAAATTGCCATAAAACAAATGCGTGGTGGATTTAGCAACGAAATAAAAAAATTACGCCAAGAACTAATGGATTTTGCTTCATTGATCGAGCTGGAATTGGACTTCTCAGAAGAAGATGTCGAATTTGCAAATCGCTCACAGTTTAGAGAACTTCTCTCAAAAATTGAGATGGTACTAAAGAGACTAATAGATTCTTTTGCCGTTGGTAATGTAATCAAGAATGGTATTCCGGTAGCCATCGTTGGAGAACCTAATGTAGGAAAGTCAACCTTGCTGAATAAAATCCTCAATGAAGAAAGAGCTTTGGTATCAGATATCGCAGGAACTACTCGTGATACGATAGAAGATGAAATAGCCATTGAGGGAATAGGGTTTCGTTTTATAGACACGGCAGGCATTCGGGATACCGATGATATCGTAGAAGAAATGGGTATAAAGCGTACGTTTGATAAAATAGACAAGTCTACTATTATAGTGTATATGTTCGATGCCCAAAAATATAGCCTAGATAGCAAAACTTTTAAAAACGAAATAGCACAAATAAAAAATAAATATCCTCTTAAACCTTTAATTGCAATAGGCAATAAAATTGATACCTTAGAACAAAGTACTCTAGAAGAACTAAAGGCAGAAATCGAAGATTTACAGTTAATTTCAGCTAAAGAGAACATAGGAACCGAGGAACTTAAAACTAAACTTAAAAATTTCATTGACACTGGGGCACTTAAGAATAATGAAACAATAGTTACGAATACCAGACACTATAATTCGCTTTTAAAAGCTTTAGAAGAGATTAACAAAATACAGATAGGTTTAGATAATAATCTTTCAAGTGATCTAATTTCTATCGATATTCGACAAGCTTTGCACTACTTTGGTGAAATAACTGGTGAAATATCTTCTGATGATTTGTTAGGTAACATATTCGCTAATTTTTGTATCGGCAAGTAAATTGTAAGATACCCCTCTAGTAGCTGTATATTTGTGTTCCAAATTTTATGCATGTTTACATTTTTCTCAAAAAAAGAATATCTAGTTGATCACTTGGCTGGTTTTGTTGATATACACAATCATATTCTACCAGGTATCGACGATGGGGCAAAAAATGTTGAAGAATCTATCGAATTAATCAAAGGTTTTTCAGAATTCGGAGTAACTAATTTTATTTGTACTCCACATATCATGCATAATTACTATGAAAACACTCCAAAAATCATAAAGAAAGCCTTTAAGCTTTTAGAAAAAGAGATCGAAACTAATCATATTGAACATATCGATATATGCTATGCAGCTGAACATATGATAGATGAGAATTTTGAGCATCTACTAGAAAATGATGAGGTTTTGCCTTTAAATTCCAATCATATCTTAATAGAAATGTCC
>CAYGUZ010000396.1:1431-2358 GCA_964353215.1 uncultured Flavobacteriaceae bacterium | reverse complement strand
TCCTCCAGGGGAATAATTAAAAACATGAATTAATCTTAAATTAGGGGAATGAACAAGTCTAACTTTTTATTCCTCTTTTTTTTTGTAGGAATTTTTAACCTTCTCATTTATTCGCCCTCTTCTATTTATGCACAAGACGGAAAAGATAGCTTGCGGTACTATCATAAAATCATTGTAAATCCAAAAAACAGTAAAGAGATAAACGCAGCCTTTTCATTCTTTGAAAAACGAATCCAAAAAAAATTAGATAATCATGACACTATTTCGGCCATTCAAGATTTACGTAGAGTTGCAATAGGCCAATTTGAATTAGGTTTTTTTTATGAAAGTGAAGCAACCGCAGTGAGAGCAATAAAGCTTTTAGATAGTCAGGTTTCAAGTCATACCACAGCGGAGGCAAAAAAAGGACTTAATAATCATTTAGGTATGATTTATAGAAACTTGAAGTTATATTCTAAAGCACTTCCATACTATCAAACTGCTCTTCGAAATGCTTCAAATGAAAATGATAGTATCGCCATTTTAAATAATGTTGCCAATATTTATTTGGATCAAGAAGACTTTGTGAAAGCAGAAAACATTTTTATTCAGGTGTTTCAAAAAAGTATGGTTAAAAACACTCCCTTAGTTACGGCCCGTGCTCTAAATAATCTTGGATTTACACAATCAAAACTCCATAGGCCAGAAGCTCTCGACAATATGATTTCTGCGTTAACCTTAAGACAAAAAGAAAATGACGTTCCTGGAATGTATTCCAGCTATAATTATCTTTCAAGATATTATCTATCTTTTGGAAATAGAGAAAAAGCAATTAACTACGCAAATGAAGCCTATAATATTTCTAAAATACTAAATAGTGCGTCATATATAGAAAATGCATTATCACTGCTACTAGATTTGGATGAAAACCCTAAAGTCATCGAATAT
>CAYGUZ010000396.1:0-1421 GCA_964353215.1 uncultured Flavobacteriaceae bacterium | reverse complement strand
AGACAGCATTGTACTTGCTAAGCAAACCCAAGAAAACAAGTACGCAAGTATTAAGTATGATGTGGAAAAAGAGAAACAAAAAACCCGATTAACAGAACTTCAGCGTGAAAAGGAAAAACAACTTAAATTGCTTTATTTCTTTATTGCAAGTTTAGCAATTTTAGGAATAGTGTTCTCCATTTATTATAAGAACCAACAAAAGAAAAGAGCAGCGATAGAATCTGAGTATAAAGCTGAGATTAGAATGGGCAAAAAAGTACATGATGAAGTAGGAAACGATATTTTTTACTTAATGACACAAATTCAAAATAATCCAAAATTATTGTTCGACAATAATGGCTTTGTGCTCTTAGAAGGTTTAGATAAGGTTTACCAAAAGGCTCGTGACATTACAAAAAAATATACCCCTATTAAAACCGATGAAAATTTTGGGGACGAACTTATGGCGTTATTAAATTCCTATGGTAATGATCATATAAAAGTCATCACGAAAGAATTAGAAACCAGTTTTTGGAACGCATTCTCCAGAAATCAAAAATTAGAATTATTTTGGATTGTACGAGAACTTATGACCAACATGCGAAAGTATAGCAAGGCCTCATTTGTTGGTATTACTTTTACCAAAGTCCAAAATCAAATAGAGCTTAACTACACAGATAATGGCGTTGGTTTTAACAACAATCCAACTAATTGGGGAACTGGACTTAAAAGTGTGGAAACCCGCATTAAAAACTTGAACGGAAATTTTAGTTTTGATTCAACCCCTGGTAAAGGGGTAAGCGTTAAAATTAAGTTTCCCGTTTAATTAAAAATATGAAGTTCACAAAGGTTTTGGTCGCTGAAGATACCGATAGTAATAATTTTGGTATTGTTGCTAAACTCAAAAGTTTAGGAATCGAAACTGTAGGGTATGCACAGCACTGCGGCAATGCCCATCTTAAAATAAAAAAGGCACTATTAGATGGAGAACCTTATCAACTCTTGGTAAGTGACCTATCTTTTGATAATTCGAACCGTAAAAGCAAATTGAGTTCTGGAGAAGAATTGATTGAAGCGGCCAAAACAGCTCAACCCAATTTAAAGGTTATTGTTTTCAGTGTTATAGACAAACAAAGCATAATCAAAAATCTTCTCGATAAGCATAAAGTCAATGCTTATGTCTGTAAAGGTCTCAATGGCCTTAAAGAACTAGAAAAAGCTATTAAAAAAGTTTATCAAAACCAACAATTTACCTGCCCTGTGGCTACTGCTGTTCTTAAACAACAAAATGTGCTTGCACTAAATAAGTATGAGCAACAATTACTTCAATTATTGGCAACCGGCTATAAGCAAAATGAAATAAGCGAACATTTTAAGCTACATAAAATTACCCCTAATAGTGTTCGTTCTATAGAAGCTCATATTAGCAAACTCAAAGATAC
>CAYGUZ010000395.1:0-2359 GCA_964353215.1 uncultured Flavobacteriaceae bacterium | reverse complement strand
AATATTTTTTTTAACTTTTTCATATCAATTTTAATTACTGTTTATTTTAAATAGGTCTGCACCTTCTCCAATGCCTGTGGAATCCCGGCCGGGTTTGTACCCCCAGCTGTTGCAAAGAAAGGTTGGCCTCCACCACCACCTTGAATATACTTGCCAAGTTCTCGAACAATAGCACCTGCATTTAAGTTGCGCTCAAAAGCGAGTTCTTTAGAGATATAACAAGAAAGAATGGCTTTACCGTCTTTCTCTGAAGCTAGCAATAAAAAAAGATTTTCCTTATTCTGCCCCATTTCAAAAGACAGGTCCTTAATGCTTGCAGCATCTAAATCTACCTTTTTTGCCAAGAACTTTACCTCATTTAAATCTGTAAGTTCGTTTAACAACTCAGATTTTAAGTTTTTGGCCTTATCCTTTAACAAGGCTTCGACCTGTTTCTTTAATTTTGCGTTTTCTTCTTGCAAAGTGGCAACTGCTTTTACAGGGTCTTGTGAATTGTTCAACAAATCCCTTACCTCAAAAAGCGTTCTATTGTTCTTAAAATAGAAATCTTTTACGGCATCTGAGGTGATTGCCTCAATTCTTCTAATACCTGACGCCACAGCTCCTTCAGCCGTAATCTTAAAGTGCCAGATATCACCTGTGTTCTTCACATGGGTACCCCCACATAGTTCTATTGATTGTCCAAAACGAACTGTTCGCACTGTATCGCCATACTTTTCGCCAAATAAGGCCATAGCACCTTGAGCCAACGCTTCTTTAACGGGAACGTTTCTATTTTCCTCAAAAGGCAATTGCCCCTCAATACGTGCATTTACAAAGTTTTCTACTTCACGCAGTTCTTTCGTTGTCATTTTAGAAAAGTGCGAGAAATCGAATCTCAAATATTTTGAATGTACCGCAGAACCTTTTTGTTCTACGTGATTTCCTAAAATCTCGCGCAATGCCTGATGCAGCAAGTGTGTAGCTGTATGATTACTTTCTGTTCTTCGACGTTGTTTTTCATCTACGACGGCCTTAAAAGTTCCTGTAATATCTTTTGGAAGATTTTCAGAAAAATGAATGATCTCATTATTCTCTCTTTTGGTATCTATGATATAGGTCACATCTCCATTAGAAGCCTCTAAATAACCTTTATCACCTACTTGACCACCACCTTCAGCATAAAATGGCGTAAGATTGAATACCGATTGATATTGATCTCCATCTTTTTTACTGAGCACCTTTCGGTATTTAACCAATTTCACCTTAGCCTCTAGGCTATCATAGCCTATAAATTCTTGCTCGGCGTCTTCTAAAAGAATCGTCCAATCTTCTTTAGAGGTCTCTGATGCCGCTCTAGAGCGGTCTTTTTGAGTCTGAAGGGCTTTTTCAAAGCCTTCTACATCTAATTCATATCCCTTTTCTTCGAGAATCAGTGCGGTCAAATCGATAGGGAAACCAAAAGTATCATATAATTCGAAGGCCTTGTTACCTTCAATCATTTTATCCTTTGAAGATTTTATGACCGAATCTAAAAGCACCAGACCTTGTTCTAGGGTGCTTAAAAAAGAATTCTCTTCTTCCTTGACTACATTCTCTATTAATTGGTACTGCTCTTTTAGTTCTGGAAAGGCTTTGCCCATAGATTCTCCTAAAACCTTTACCAATCGGTACATAAAAGGCTTTTTGGTGTCTAAAAAAGTAAACCCATAGCGAATGGCCCTTCTTAAAATTCTTCTGATAACATAGCCTGCCCCAGTATTACTTGGCAATTGCCCATCGGCAATGGAAAAAGCCACGGCTCGAATATGGTCGGCTATAACCCGTATAGCGATGTCCGTTTGTTCGTCTTTACCATATTTATGATTGGTAATCGTTTCTATTTCCCTAATAATTGGCGTAAAAACATCGGTATCATAGTTAGATTGTACGCCTTGTAACACCATGCACAAACGCTCAAAACCCATACCGGTGTCCACATGCTTTTCCGGTAAATTTTCCAATTCACCATTGGCCTTGCGGTTGTACTGCATAAAAACCAAGTTCCAAATTTCTACAACTAACGGATGGTCTTGATTGACCAAAGAGGCACCGGGCACTTTAGCTTTTTCTTCTGCTGAACGAATATCCACATGTATTTCCGAACACGGGCCACAAGGACCTTGATCGCCCATTTCCCAAAAATTATCTTTCTTATTGCCCATGATAATACGGTCTTTGGGCACGATTGCACTCCACAAGTCCAAAGCTTCTTGGTCCATTTTTAAATTATCGGCATCATTGCTTCCTTCAAAAACAGAAACGTACAAACTATCCTTATCAATTTTGTAGACTTCGGTTAAAAGTTCCCACGCCCATTGAATGGCTTCTTTTTTAAAAT
>CAYGUZ010000394.1:392-2365 GCA_964353215.1 uncultured Flavobacteriaceae bacterium | reverse complement strand
GAGATGCACATCTTAAACATAAAAAGAGTGAGTTAAACGCTATTTTGGCCGAAACTGAGAAAGAAGAGCTAGCACTTTTAAAGAAATCACAAGAGTTCGAAGATAAAATTGAAGAGCGCCTTATAAAAGCGTACAAGCGTATTCGCCACAACGTTAAGAACGGATTGGCGGTAGTGCCAATTGAACGTGGTGCATCTGGCGGATCATTTTTTACGATACCACCGCAAGTACAAGTTGAAATTGCATCTCGTAAAAAGATTATTACAGACGAACACAGTGGTAGAATTTTGGTCGACCCTACCCTAGCTGACGAAGAACAAGAAAAAATGCAAAAGCTTTTTAGTAAGATTTAAAGTCTTTTTTCTTCAAAGATTTATGAAAGCCATTCTCTACTAACGGATGGCTTTTTCTTTTCACGCATAATTTCTTGGGGTATGTTCCTCATGCTTCAAATACAAAAACAAAGTCTTCAAACACTTATTTTGTTTAATTTTTTACTATTTTTATTAAACAAAATTATGAAAAGGAACTTACCCGTAAAAATTTGCCTCACCTGCGATAGACCCTTTAATTGGAGAAAAAAATGGTCAAAAGACTGGGATACTGTAAAATACTGTAGTGAAAAGTGCAGAAGAAACAAAAAGTAGATGAATACCCTAATTTGGTTTAGAAACAATCTTAGAACTACAGATAATCTTTCCCTTCAAAAGGCGTGTAAAGGTGACAAAACGATAGCGGTATACTTTTTTGACCCTAGACAGTTTAGTTTGGGTGCATTTGGCTTTAAAAAAACAGAAAAATACCGGGCACAGTTTTTAATTGAGTCAGTAGCTGACCTAAAGGCCAATCTTAAAGAACTGAATATACCACTTTATCTGTTTTGTGCTAAACCTGAAGAAAAAATAAACGATTTACTCTTAAAATACGGGATAGATGCTATTTATCTGCAATCGGAATGGACAAGGGATGAGAACACTGTTCTTGAAAATGTTAAAAGTTCAGTTTGCAAAAAAACCAAATTTGTAGAAAGCTATGATCAATTTTTATTTTCACCTGAACACATCCCCTTTTCCAGTGTTAACGAGATACCCGATATTTTCACAAACTTCAGAAAAAAGTGTGAAAAAAATGTGTCGATTAGAGCAGAAATAGGTGTTCCTGAAAAAAAGCCCAGTGAAAACTATTTCGAAACAGAAACCCATATACCTTCACTAATAGAATTAGGTTTCGAAACTTTTTCGGGGGATTCCAGAAGTGCATTTCCCTTTAAAGGTGGGGAAGAAAGTGCTTTAGAACGTCTAAATTATTACTGTTGGCAGTCTAAAAAACTTGCTACCTATAAAAAGACCCGAAATGGATTAGTAGGAATCGACTACAGTTCTAAACTCTCTGCTTGGTTGGCCAACGGGTGTATCTCACCGGTGACCATTTACTGGGAAGTAAAAAGGTTCGAAAAAGAAATCCGTAAAAATCAAGACACTTACTGGCTAATTTTTGAGCTAATCTGGAGAGACTATTTTAAGTACGTAAGTCTAAAATACAAGCAAAAAATATTTCAGTTAGGTGGAATTTTAGATAAAAGGTATACCTGGAATGTAAACCGAGAAATACTTGACTCTTGGATTAACGGGAAAACCAAAGCGCCCTTTGTTAACGCCAATATGATAGAGCTTTTAAAAACTGGGTGGATGAGTAATCGAGGTAGGCAAAATGTAGCCAGTTTCTGGTCTAAAGAACTACAACAAGATTGGCGTATCGGTGCCGCGTACTTTGAAAGTATGCTTATCGACTACGATGTTCATAGCAACTGGGGCAATTGGATGTACAACAGCGGGGTAGGCAACGACCCCAGAGATAGAAAATTCAATATTGACCGACAAGCGGCCATGTACGACTCGAACGGAGAATTTCAAAAGCTTTGGCTACAACAATCACTATTCTAAAATGAAGAAAATACGTTTAATACTAGGTGA
>CAYGUZ010000394.1:0-382 GCA_964353215.1 uncultured Flavobacteriaceae bacterium | reverse complement strand
AATGCGTAATTTTAAAGAAGAGTTAGCTGCTAAGGGCCATCAATTTCTATATTTCAAAATTTCTGATACGGACAACCCGCATAAACTTGAAAAAATCGTGCAAAAAGCGATTGAAAAAAGTGGAGCGGAAAAATTTGAATATCAACTACCCGATGAATATCGCTTAGATGAACAACTTAAGAATCTTTGCGCTAATCTCGACATTAAAACGCAAGCTTTCGACACCGAACATTTTTTCACGGAGCGGGAAGAACTAAAAAAATTTTTCAAGGCGAAAAAGCAATTGATTATGGAGAGTTTCTATCGCATGATGCGAAAGAAACATGATATTATGATGGTAAACGGCCAACCAGATGGTGGCAAATGGAATTTTGACCATAAC
>CAYGUZ010000393.1:0-2370 GCA_964353215.1 uncultured Flavobacteriaceae bacterium | reverse complement strand
TTCTTAATCTGTTCAATAGATAAGTACTTATGATTCATTTCTTCGGGGATATTGCGACCAAAGTTTTCGCTGTCCAAACTGCTAAAGAAATTACCTCTGAAAACGAAAAAAAATTAGCTTGGTTATTCGGTAACCGACCAAAAATAAACGCGGCGTCTCTAGACGCCTTTTTTGTAGGCCCGCGTGCCGCGATGGTTACCCCTTGGAGTACCAATGCCACAGAAATCACACAAAATATGGGCATTGAAGGGATAATTCGTATCGAAGAATTTGAAGCGGTACAGAAAAATTCTACTGATTTTGATCCCATGCTACTCCAAAAGTACAATGGTCTACATCAAGATATTTATACAATTGATGTTACCCCCGAGGCAATTCTACCTATTGATGATATTGCTGCTTACAACCAACAGGAAGGTTTGGCACTAAGCGATGATGAAGTTGGCTATTTAGAAAACCTATCAAAAAAAATTGGTCGTAAACTTACAGATTCCGAAGTGTTTGGTTTTAGTCAGGTAAACTCTGAGCATTGCCGGCATAAGATTTTCAATGGCACCTTTGTTATTGATGGTGAAGAAATGCCAACTTCCTTATTCAAACTGATTAAAAAAACATCAGCTGAAAATCCCAATGATATCGTATCTGCCTACAAGGACAATGTAGCGTTTATAAAAGGCCCAAAAGTGGTCCAATTTGCCCCAAAAACAGCTGACAAACCTGACTTTTACGAAGAACAGGAGTTTGATTCCGTATTATCGTTAAAAGCAGAGACACATAACTTCCCAACTACGGTAGAACCTTTTAATGGCGCCGCTACTGGTTCTGGAGGAGAAATAAGGGATAGATTGGCGGGAGGAAAAGGGTCTTTACCACTTGCAGGAACTGCAGTGTATATGACCGCATATTCCCGTTTGCAAAAAGATAGGGAATGGGAAAAAGCCTTTGCGGCAAGACCATGGCTCTACCAGACCCCTATGGATATTTTGATTAAAGCTTCAAATGGAGCTTCTGACTTTGGCAATAAATTTGGCCAGCCTTTAATAGTAGGCTCAGTACTGACCTTTGAGCATCAAGAAGGAAATAAAAATCTTGGGTACGACAAAGTAATTATGCAGGCAGGCGGTATTGGCTATGGAAAAGCTGAGCAAGCATTAAAGGATACACCCAATAAAGGGGATAAAATTGTCATTCTTGGTGGTGACAACTACCGCATCGGAATGGGCGGTGCTGCGGTTTCTAGTGCCGATACTGGCGAATTCACTTCTGCTATTGAGTTGAACGCCATACAACGTTCTAATCCAGAAATGCAAAAACGTGCAGCTAACACCATTCGCGGAATGGTTGAAAGTAACAATAACCCTATAGTTTCAATTCACGACCATGGTGCTGGCGGGCACTTAAATTGTCTTTCAGAACTAGTGGAAGATACTGGCGGCCATATCGATTTAGATAAATTACCTGTGGGTGACCCTACACTTTCTGCCAAAGAAATCATTGGCAACGAAAGTCAAGAACGTATGGGCTTGGTCATTGGACGGGAAGATACAGCACTATTAAAACGTATTGCTGACCGGGAACGTTCACCCATGTACGAAATAGGCGAAGTAACCGGCGCGCACCGATTCACCTTTGAGTCTGAAACAACTCGTGAAAAGCCAATGGATTTAGCACTTTCCGATATGTTTGGAAGTTCACCAAAAACCATCATGGAAGACTCCAAAATTGAAGTCCGATTTAAAGATGCAAGCTATTCTTTGAAATATTTTCACGACTATCTGAACCAAGTTTTACAATTAGAGGCTGTTGCTTGTAAAGATTGGCTCACCAATAAAGTTGACCGATGTGTCGGTGGTAGAGTTGCAAAACAACAATGTGCGGGTCCGTTACAACTTCCTCTGAACAATGTTGGCGTAATGGCGCTAGATTTTAAAGGAAAAGAAGGAATTGCCACGAGCATTGGGCATTCTCCCGTTTCAGGACTCATAGATCCAGTTGCCGGAAGTAGAAATAGTATTGCCGAAGCTTTGACGAATCTAATTTGGGCACCGCTTAAAGAGGGTTTACGATCAGTATCACTTTCTGCGAATTGGATGTGGCCCTGTAAAAATAAAGGAGAAGATGCTCGATTGTACAAAGCGGTTGAGGCTGTTTCAGATTTTGCTGTTGCATTGGGCATTAATGTACCCACCGGTAAAGATTCCCTTTCCATGAAGCAGAAATACAAAGACCAAGAGGTCATTGCCCCTGGTACTGTTGTAATTTCGGCAGCTGCAAATTGCAACGATATCACGAAAATTGTAGAACCCGTTTTACAAAAAGATGGCGGTACTATTTATTACATTAATCTATCTAAAGACACCTTTAAACTTG
>CAYGUZ010000392.1:0-2379 GCA_964353215.1 uncultured Flavobacteriaceae bacterium | reverse complement strand
TTTGACTTGGGTCAAGGATGCATTTAAAGTTCATAAAAACGCTTCCACATAAAACGAAATAAATGAGCTCACGAAAACTGGTCGATTACGTTGTAATCACCTTAAAAGGCATGGCTATGGGTGCCGCCGATGTAGTACCAGGGGTTTCCGGAGGAACTATTGCCTTTATATCGGGTATTTATGAAGAGTTGATCAATTCAATCAATAATATCAATTTCGGACTCTTTACGACTTTAAAAAGAGAGGGGGTAAAGGCATTTTGGCAAAGACTTAACGGCAACTTTTTGGTAGCCCTATTCTTGGGCATTTTTATAAGTCTCTTTTCTCTAGCCAAGTTTTTAAGTTGGCTTCTAGAGAACAAACCTATCTTGCTTTGGTCCTTTTTCTTTGGCTTGGTATTGGCCAGTATTTTCTTAGTGGGCAAAGAAATCAAAAAATGGAATTGGTTTGCTGTACTGGTTTTACTGGTAGGTGCTGCCATAGCCTATTTCATAACCACCTTACCACCCAATGAAAACGTAGATAGTCTTGCTTTTCTTTTCCTCTCTGGAGCTTTAGCGGTTTGCGCCATGATTTTACCCGGAATTTCGGGGGCTTTTATTTTAGTGCTTTTAGGGTCTTATAAGACCATTTTAGATGCAGTTCATGAAAGGGACGTTAAAATGGTAGTTACAGTGGCACTAGGTGCAGTATTTGGCTTGTTGAGTTTTGCCCGCTTATTAAAATGGATGTTCAAAAACTACAGAAATACGACCTTGGCCTTATTGACCGGATTTATTTTAGGTTCTCTAAACAAAATATGGCCTTGGAAAAAAGTACTGGAAACGAAAGTTTTTGGTGACAAGACAATTGTTATTGCCGAGAAAAACGTATTACCCAACACATTTGAAGGAGACCCACAATTAATACTTGCAATTGGTTTAGCAATCACCGGTTTTTCGCTTATTTTTATCCTTGAAAGGATAGCCTCAAAAAAATAATGAGGCAAGCAAGCGAATGCATCAGCAACGAACACTAATCGATAATATCTTTCTAGTCATTAAAGGCCTATTCATGGGTGCTGCCAATAAAGTGCCCGGAGTATCCGGGGGTATTGTAGCTTTCGTCGGTGGATTTTATGAAGAGTTCATCTATTCATTACAAAAGATAAATGGAAAGGCTCTTAAACTACTCATAAACGGTAGATTTAAAAGTTTTTACCGATATACAAATGGCGCTTTTCTAACCTTACTTATCTTGGGTATGCTCATCAGTTATTTTAGCATATCACAACTTTTAGATTATTTTTTAGAAAAGAAAGAGCTATTTGTTTGGGCGGCTTTTTTTGGAATGGTCTTGGGTTCCATTTACTATATCTCAAAAGATTATGAACACTGGAACAGAAAAACCATTTCGGCAGGAGTTATAGGGCTATTGGTTGGTATATCAATTAGCTTTTTAAACCCTGCCAGAGAAAACGATAACTTATTCTTTATATTCTTTTGCGGTATTATAAGTGTTTCAGGCATGACACTTCCAGGCTTATCAGGTTCTTTTATTTTAATTCTTTTAGGAAACTATGTGCTCTTACTTGTAGATTCGGTCAATGCACTTTACCTAAGCTTTGCCGAAATTTTTAGAGGTGATTTTAGTTTTCTTAGGAATTCGGCCAGAATGGACACTTTGGTTATTTTAGGGGTTTTTACGCTTGGCTCCGCCACCGGTCTTGTCACCTTATCACATGTTTTAGGTTATGTTTTAAAACGCTACAAAGAAATTACAACTGCGGTTATTATTGGCTTTATTACAGGATCACTTGGTGTAATATGGCCTTGGAAACGAACTATTTTTAAAGAAGACCCTCTAGGAAACGTAGTTTATGACACTAACGGAGATGAGATTATTCTTAACTACCAAAGGTATTTGCCAGATGTTACAAAAATGGAAACGTGGGGGGCAGTATTCTTTGTTATCTTCGGAATATTTGTGTTATTGAGTTTAGATTGGTATGGAAAAAATAGAAAAGAAAGAAAAAAGATTCGGGCTCGTCGGTAAGGATATATCATATTCTTTTTCGAGAGGATATTTTTCCGAAAAATTTGCGAAACTAAATGTAGCTCACTACAGTTATGAGAATTTTGATTTGGATTCAATTTCAAAATTTAAGAGTTTATTGGAGGAAAATAGCTTATCTGGCTTAAATGTCACCATTCCCTATAAAGAGTTGGTTATTCCTTTTATGGATGACCTTGATGAGACTGCCGCAGAAATTGGAGCCGTGAACACCATACAGTTTTCTGCAAATGGGCTTAAAGGCTATAATACCGACGCTTATGGTTTTCAAAAGTCATTAACCGAACATTTAAAAGAGTGCCATAAAAAAGCACTTGTTTTGGGCAC
>CAYGUZ010000391.1:0-2380 GCA_964353215.1 uncultured Flavobacteriaceae bacterium | reverse complement strand
TCAATAGTGCCTTGTATCTTCAGGTTTAGAAATTTTGTCTTTCTATTAGGGTCAACTTCAACAATTTCATCTACTTGATTTTGCGCTATAACCGTATCCCTTTTGCTACCGAAGAGTTTTTGCCATGTGGCCTGTCTAACTGTTTTCCAAGGTATACGTAAGTAATAGTCAATATTTTGATCGCTGTCATGCGTTCCTGATAATTCCATATGACCAATAGTCGATTCAATCGCCATCGAGGGAATATTAATTTTACCCTTATCAATAGCCAAAGTGTTTTGTAGGGTGTCAAATCGAATATTACGTAGGTTTTTGTCGCCCATATAGTCTGACAGTGCCAACATAGGGTCATAATTCTTTAGTTTTCCGTTCAATACTTTTACGTCCATTTCAATAGAAGACTGATCTAAATCGGGAACCAAATCGGGGTACACCCTAATTTTACCACTAATCTTAGAGCTAAGCCTTCCTTGTAAATTTTCAGAAACCAAATGGTCTTGCCCAAAATTTTCAAACTTGAAAAGTAATTTTTCCAAATCCACATCGGTCATTACCAGATTGGGTCGCATATAAATGTGTTTGGGGTCACTACCATTAAAGTATCCATTTAAACGAATGTTTCCGCCCGCAGCATTCATGCTAAGCGTATCTACATAGATATAATGATCAGGTGTTGTCCGTAAGTTTGCTTTGATGTTATGTAAGTCGATCTTATGATACCTAAAATGGGCAATATCCGCATTAAAGCGCATGTCGGTAAATGGCAATTCATAAATATTGAAAGCCTCAGCATGTACGGCAACATCTTCTGTAGTGGTTTCTTCAGGTTTCATTGCTGTTGGCGAACTCATATCAAAATTAAAAAGCGCATCAAAATCCACATAATTTGCGCTTATCGCTAGGTAATTATCACGCTTCTTTACCGATTGGTCTTCCCCTAGATAATAATTCAAGTCCAAATTAAAATTGGTCGACCCAATTTCGCCATGAAAATCAGTAATTACAATATGGTCTTCGGCATACCTAATGTTGCCCTTAAAATCATGAAAACGCTGCGGATGTAATTTCATCTTGGAGTCAAGTTTGTCAAGGACAACGGCAATGGAACGCAACGAAGAATCGACATACTCCATTTTAGTACTAAAATGCAGGCCTAAATCTTCAAAAATTTCATGTCGGTATTCTTCAGGCACGTAGTTTTCACCCTTGTACGAAAAAATATCTTCGAGGCGTAATTTTTCTGAAGCAAGATTAAAATCTAGCGCAACGGCGCCGTTCTGTTCTGGCTGCATCCAAAACGCATAATCATGAATTAAGCCATCGAAATGAAAATCGCTATCATCAATAAAGCCGGTAAAGTCTACAATGTTCAAATCTTTGTCATTTAGCAATACATCGGCATGAAAATCATGCAAACGATGCGGGTAATGCTTTAATTCGGCATAAAGGCTATCGATAAAAAATTCTCCCTTAGGTAAATATTCAGATTCGGTAAAGTCTTTGGCAGAACCCACAAAAGAAAGGCCTAAACTCAGATTCTTTACCTGCTCATCAATCCCGGTTTGTACAGTGTCTCGTGCTGAAAACCCTGTTAGTTCCGCAATATCCAAGTAGTCAGATGCAATCTCTAAATGCGCTTCTACGGGCGTGTTTGTATGATGCACAATGGAAGGCAGGTCCGAAAGAAATCCGTTGATCGTAATATCTGAATTACCCATTAACAGATCAAATTGTTTTAAGGTAGCAGCTTTGCCCTGCATCAGTAAATCTACATTTAGGCTATCTATAGGGACCAGAAGATTTTCTGCTTCTAGATGAAGATTTTCTACTTTTAAAGAGGCATAGTAGGCCTGATTCAGCTGTTTTAAGGCCATTTTTGGATTGTCGATATCAATGATATCATGAAAATTCATTTGTAGCTTAATATTCCCTGAGACGTTCTGTACCCGCTCCAGTTCAAAAAAGTCCGCAATAAAATCAAGGGCGAAATCGGCATCAACCTGCATATCAACTTCCGGAGTATCAAAATTCTTTACAAAGAGCGAGCCTTTGAACTCCCCTTTCTCCAAAGAGGCCGTCATATCGTTTAGCGAGAATTCCATCGTGTTGGCCGCTCTGTTTGCACCATTGCTAAAATGGCCGCTGAAGCCCATATTATCTATTTTTTTGGCACTAGTGGCATGCTCTAAAAAGGCCTTTCCAGCACCGAATTCAGCGTAAATGGCCGGTCTGTTGCCCTTGTTTGCAGCCCCTTTGACGGTAGCATTAAAATAAATCTCACCAGCATTCATGTATTTCTCTAAAAACGGGGTCACCTTTGATCGGGCAAAAGCGATAACCAAATCAAAATTGGGCTTGGTACCATTTATGACCAACTCAA
>CAYGUZ010000390.1:0-2381 GCA_964353215.1 uncultured Flavobacteriaceae bacterium | reverse complement strand
TTGCAATGGTTTTACAAATTCGATTTTATCATCGTTACTAATTTCAATGGCCCGAACAGATTTACCTGCCTCCAAACCTTCTTTTAACAAGGTGAGCACCGTAGCTTCTTTTTGAGCTTCTTTATTTCCGGTCTTAGCCGCTCTTTTTACTTTATCCAGCTTTTTCTCTACACTTTCTAAATCTTTAAGTTGAAGTTCCATGTCAATCGTTTCCTTATCCCTAATAGGGTCTACAGAACCATCAACATGTACAATATTATCATTGTCAAAACAGCGCAAGACATGAAGTATGGCATCTGTCTCCCTGATATTGCCCAAAAATTGATTGCCCAATCCTTCACCTTTACTGGCCCCTTTTACCAAGCCGGCGATATCGACGATCTCAACCGTTGCAGGAATCACTTTTTCAGGGTTCACCAAAGACTCTAATTGCTGTAATCTGGCGTCAGGTACATTCACTACCCCGATATTAGGTTCTATAGTGCAAAAAGGAAAATTAGCACTTTGCGCTTTGGCATTCGATAAACAATTAAAAAGGGTTGATTTACCAACATTTGGCAATCCGACGATTCCAGCTTTCATCTTAAAGATTTAAGGCTGCAAATATATATTGAAGTTTTGTTTTTTAAGGTAAAAAAAATCGTTAGTCGAATCGTTCTACAAAAATTCAGCCCTTTTTTATGAAATATATTGTAAAGTCCCTTAGAAAGTAAGATTTAGGGTTGATTCAGCTAAAAAAGTTATATCAAAGAAAACGGCAAATGACAAGCGAATGCAATAAGAACGTATTCTAAATCCCTTTAATTAGAGAGTACAACAAAATAACAATTACCGTAACAATGCCTAAAATAGCTATTGCAGAAAGTAAGCAACCAATATTTTTCCAAACACCTTTATATTCTTTTTCCATAAAAAACCCGAACCATAACGATTCGGGCAAAATTAATTGTTTTTAACACTATCCATCAGGGTGCATAAACTTTTGCTTTCCTAAAAGCTGTTCTTCTGTTTCTACCCTATCTTCATCGGGCACACAACAATCAACTGGGCAAACAGCCGCACATTGTGGTTCTTCATGAAAACCCATACACTCCGTGCACTTATCGGGTGCTATATAGTAGACTTCATCACTTATGGGTTCTTGAACCTCCTCGGCATTTACCGCTTTACCATCTGGCAACACTACATCTCCTTCTAAAGAAGTACCATCACTGTAGCGCCACTCGTCCGCTCCTTCATAAATTGCGGTGTTTGGGCATTCAGGTTCGCATGCCCCACAATTTATACATTCATCTGTTATAATAATCGCCATAATTTTCTTTTCTTTTGCTGAACTAGATTCAGCATCACTTACTTTTGCACAAAAATAAACCCCACTAATTTAGTGTACAAATATAATGACAGTAGACAGTGCTATATTGCAAGCTTTTGTTAAACTCGGTAACTTTCTTGTTGATTTTTGTGATAATAAAAGAGATGCCAATGCTCTCTGGAATAAGCGTCTTCAAGAAACAATTGTCACTGCTGGCCACCAAAATGGATGGTTTACCGAAGATAATTTGCTGTATACCCTTAAGCAATGGGGTTACTTGCTAAGTCAAGATAATTTGCAGAATTGGTTGTCTAAATACCCCGAAAATCATAAAAGCGACATTAAAACCGTGGCTATAATAATGGCGGGCAATATTCCGCTTGTTGGTTTTCATGATTTTATTTGTGTTCTGCTCACCGGTCATAAGGTAATTGCGAAACTATCTTCAAATGATAAAGTTTTACTTCCCTTTTTGGCAGATTATCTAATTAATGAAAACAGCTCGCTAAAAGACAGGGTTCTTTTCACGAACGAAAGATTACAAGATTTTGATGCGGTAATTGCTACCGGAAGTAACAATACGGGACGTTATTTTGAATACTATTTCGGAAAGCACCCCAATATTATTCGAAAAAATCGTAATTCCATAGCCATCTTATCTGGCGCTGAAACTAAAGAAGAACTAACACTACTTGGCGAAGATATTTTCAGGTATTTTGGTTTAGGGTGTAGAAGTGTTTCTAAGTTATTTGTTCCTAAATCATATGACTTTACCAGTTTCTTTGAGGCCATTTTTGAATTTGAATGGGTGCTCAATAATAGTAAATACATGAATAATTATGAGTATAATAAAGCCGTTTACCTCATGTCAGATTTCAAATTATTCGATAATAACTTTATACTTTTAAAAGAAGATGAGGGTTATGGCTCACCAATAGGAACGTTATTTTACGAATATTATGACACTGAAACAGAATTGAACGCAAAACTTACAACCCAAAAAGACCAATTGCAGTGTGTTGTTTCAAATGGGTCGGTCGAAGGTTCTATTTCTTTCGGAGCTACACAG
>CAYGUZ010000389.1:0-2383 GCA_964353215.1 uncultured Flavobacteriaceae bacterium | reverse complement strand
ATTCAAAAAAGAGCGGCCTTAATGCGAAGTGTTTTTATAAAATTCGAAATACAATCCTTTTTTCTTTGCATTTATCGTAAATTGCATCTAAAAATTTGATTCTTTTTTGCTAATGGAACAACAAGCGCCATACCAACCTCAAAACAAGATTAGAATTGTAACCGCGGCATCTTTATTTGATGGCCATGATGCTGCTATTAATATCATGCGAAGAATTATTCAGGCAACCGGTGTCGAGGTAATTCATTTAGGCCATGATAGAAGTGTTGTCGAGGTAGTTGATTGCGCAATTCAAGAAGATGCAAATGCCATAGCAATGACATCTTATCAAGGTGGTCATAATGAGTATTTCAAATACATGTATGATTTACTAAAGGAAAAAGGAGCTGAGCACATCAAAATTTTTGGTGGCGGTGGCGGTGTAATTCTTCCTGAAGAGATCAAGGAGCTTATGGCTTATGGTATTACTAAGATTTATTCTCCTGATGATGGGCGAAAAATGGGCCTTCAAGGAATGATTAATGATTTGGTCTCAAAAGCCGATACTGTTGTACCGGAATTGAAAATTGGCAAAGAAGTTAATTTAACGGATTTACTTAAGGCAAAGAATACAAATACCATTGCCAGAATGATATCGCTGGCCGAAAATCGCCACAAAGAATTTGAAGCTCATTTTACAAGTTTAAAAAAATCAGATGTTAATGTCCCGGTCTTAGGAATCACTGGAACCGGTGGGGCAGGAAAATCAAGTCTGGTCGACGAATTAGTGAGAAGATTTTTGATAGATTTTCCTGATAAAAATCTCGGAATAATTTCTGTCGACCCATCAAAACGAAAAACAGGTGGGGCATTATTAGGTGATCGTATTCGTATGAATGCGATTAATGACGAGCGTGTTTATATGCGGTCCTTGGCAACAAGGCAATCAAACTTGGCCTTGTCCAAATATGTGAGTGAAGCGGTCGATATTCTAAAAATCGCTGAATTTGACCTAATAATTTTAGAAACCTCTGGTATTGGCCAATCCGATACTGAGATTTTAGAACATAGCGATGTTTCTTTATACGTAATGACTCCCGAATTTGGTGCGGCAACACAGTTGGAAAAAATCGACATGTTGGACTTTGCCGATATAGTGGCCATCAATAAATTCGATAAAAGAGGTTCTTTAGATGCCTTACGCGACGTTAAAAAGCAATACATGCGCAATCATGGTCTTTGGGACGTGAGCCAAGATGCATTGCCCATTTATGGTACCATTGCTTCTCAATTTAATGACCCGGGGATGAATCGATTATACAAATCGATTATGAATATTTTGGTAGACAAAATAGATGCTAAATTAGATTCTACTTTTAAGGTCGGTAATGAAATGACCGAGAAAATTTTTGTGATACCGCCTGCAAGAACGAGATATCTTTCTGAAATTTCTGAAAATAACCGAACGTATGACCTAAAATCTAAAGAGCAGGCAGATGTAGCGCAACGCCTGTACGGTATTTTTAAAACTATTTCATCGGTTTTACGACTAAATTCGCCAAATAACGAAGAGTCCATTTTATTAAAATCAGGACTAGATGAGACCAAAATAATAGCGCAGTCGAATGAAAGTGATAAAGCGCTGGTTTCACTTTTAATAAAAGAGTTTGATAGGGTAAAAATGGATTTAAATCCACACAATTGGGATTTGATTCTAAATTGGCCTCAAAAGGTAGAAAGTTATAAAGCTCCTGTGTATTCTTTTAAAGTCCGTGATAAAGAAATAAAAATAGAAACACATACAGAGTCACTTTCACATTCACAAATGCCGAAGGTTGCGCTGCCAAAGTATAAAGGCTGGGGCGATTTATTAAATTGGATGCTTCAAGAGAATGTTCCGGGAGATTTTCCATACACCTCAGGTCTGTACCCATTTAAAAGAACCGGCGAAGATCCTACTCGAATGTTTGCAGGTGAAGGCGGGCCCGAACGTACGAACAGAAGATTTCATTATGTGAGTCTTGATATGGATGCAAAGCGTTTATCAACTGCTTTTGATTCAGTGACTTTATATGGAAATGACCCAGGTAATCGCCCTGATATTTACGGTAAAATTGGTAATGCAGGTGTTTCTATATGTTGTTTGGATGATGCCAAAAAATTATACTCTGGTTTTGATTTAAGTGATCCGATGACCTCGGTGAGTATGACGATTAATGGTCCTGCTCCAATGCTACTTGGGTTTTTTATGAATGCCGCAATTGACCAAAACTGTGAAAAGTATATTCTTGAAAACGGACTACAAAAAGAGGTTGAGGCGAAGATCAAAAAGATATACAAAAACAAAGGGGTAGAAAGACCTTCTTACGTTGGTGATTTACCCGAGGGGAATAATGGTTTGGGC
>CAYGUZ010000388.1:0-2385 GCA_964353215.1 uncultured Flavobacteriaceae bacterium | reverse complement strand
CTCTGAAGGAACGCCTACTTCTTCTTCGGTTTCCCTAAGTGCTGTTACTTCTAGATTCAAATCTTCGGGTTCAACCTTTCCACCAGGAAACCCAATTTGATTGGAGTGAACCCCCTTGTAGGTCTTTCTCAAAATAAGTAAGAGTTGTGTTGTATTACCTTTATCAGGATAAAACAAGGCCATGACAGCAGCCCTTTTAGGGTTTCGTTTAGCAATTTTTTTTGGATCTCTCCAATCTTTTCTTATCTCTGGCTCCATTTTAAAATGAGATTCTTCGCCGGGCAAATCCAGATTTTTTATTTTAGTGACCCGTTTGTAAAAATCAGTAAAATTCATGTTTAAAAAGAGTATCGCTTTTAGTGCAAGTATACTATTATTATTTTTTGTCAGCTGCAACGACAGTGAAGAAAAAAGACAGCCCACGCCTGTCAATAAGGTAGAAAAAACATCGACTGACTCTTTGATTTCTGTAGTTAAAAAGGAAGAAAAAACTATTGAACCCTTTTTATTAAGTGAAGAAAATGCTATCGATTTTTTCTATGACTACGAAAAAACATTGAAAAAAAACAAAGTAAAGCTAACCACTAGTATGGGGAGTTTTACGATAGAATTGTTCGACAATGTGCCTTACCATCGGGCTAACTTCATATACCTGACTCGACAAGGTTACTTTGACAATACCATGTTCCATAGAGTGGTAAAAAACTTTATAATTCAAGGAGGCAACTCCGATACACGGGAAACTAGCAAAAAAAGAAGAAAAATAGGCAGGTATTTGCTTCCCCCAGATGCAAAAAAAGGACATAAGCATCATAGAGGGGTAATTTCAATGCCCAGTGGAGAAATTGATAATCCGCATAAGTTGGCTTCTCCCTACGAATTCTTTATCGTTGTGACCAAACCAGGGTCATATCATTTAGACGGTAGCTATACCCCTTTTGGGAGAGTTATTGAAGGGATGAACGTTGTAGATAAAATAAACAATGTAGAAGTCGATGACGGCGATTGGCCAATGCAAAATATCTATATTTTGAAAGCCGAAGTACTTTGACCTATTTTCTGTAGATATTTGGCAAACGTATGTCAAACTTTACGGCCAATAAGCGAAGCCCAATAACCACTAAAATTCCTCCGGCAAAAGCATAAGCATCAACAATCGGCAGTTGCTCTAAAAGGAAAAAACTTAAACCACCCAAAATACATGGTGTCGCATAAATCTCTTTTCTGAAAATTACCGGTATTTCATTGCATAGAATATCTCTAATTACACCACCAAAACTAGCGGTAATAGTACCCAAAGCGATACACATTACAGGCAGTAAACCGGCCTCTAAACCTTTTTCTACCCCCACCAACGTAAAAAGCCCCAAACCAATGGTATCGAACAAAAACAACGATTTTCTGAAATATTTAAGCTGTTTTACAAACAATATGGCCAGAATTACAGAAACTAGAATGGTAATCACATAGGTAGAATCCCGCATCCAAACAACAGGAGTATTACCGATTAACAAGTCGCGCAACGTACCACCACCAATAGAAGTCACAAAGGCAATGATAACGACCCCGAACAAATCAAGCTTTTTTTCCATAGCCACCAAAACCCCAGAAATGGCAAAGGCTATGGTACCCAAAATATCTATGGCGATGTAGAACATGAGCTATAATTTTTGGGTATAATAGTTATAGTCTTTAAGAACGGTGTCTAAATACTGTATGTCGTAAAGTTCAGATTTAGTTTGCAGAATACTATCGACTTTCACACGCAGGGCTGTCATTGTTTTAAAATCGTTGCTTTTACGGGCTATGCGATAGGTCTCTTTTATAAGTCTTACATCTTTATCGGTCAGTAAGGTAACATTGGTAAATTTGGGCTGGTAGGCTTCTTCAACCTCTTCTAAAATAGTGTGCGAAACCTTTGTTTTGTTCTTTGTACTTATTACCACTGTGCCAGCGGCGGCATCACCCAAACGTTGTCTTTTTTCAGAGAAAAGAATAGTAAGTAAACCTATGGAGCCAATGAAAATCCAAATATCGACCAAACGTAGCATCCAACGCACCAAATAATTACTCCAATGTACTGGACTACCATCAAACTTTACTACGCGCATTTTCAGCAACATCTTACCCACCGTGCGTCCATTAAAAATACTGTGCATAATAAGACTGTAGAACATTGCCGGTAAAAATATTAGAGCTACCAAACCTCGCTGGGTCCATCTATCTTCATAAATATATCCGATAGCATCTCCAATAAAATCTACAAGTACCGCATACAGGTATAAAATAAAGGCATCAATAAAAAAAGCAACAATGCGTTCGCCAATACTTACAATTTTATAATTAAGATTAACATTTTGCGTTGTATTGATTTGAAGGTTACTC
>CAYGUZ010000387.1:0-2387 GCA_964353215.1 uncultured Flavobacteriaceae bacterium | reverse complement strand
AATTAACAGTATCTATTACACTGAAAATAAAGGTGTAGCCATTATAGAATTTAGCATAAGTAATGAGACGGGTTTAATAGAAACCAACTATTTTATGCTTGAAAATATGAGAAATATTTGGTGGAGACCTTTAGGCACTTTCAGGCTATGAAAATAGCTAATATTAAACAAACTTAAAAAACATAGAGTAGTATGGAACGAAATATCATTGATATTGAAAAATACACTAAAATTAGATTAGTTGCACATTCTTAAGACTTTAGGCAGTTTAGATGGTGGGTTAATATATAGTGTAATGAAGAAAGAAGACGGTATATGGTGGCGTGTTGTAGGGTGATTTAGTACGAAGAACATAGTAGTATTTTCATTACCTAGTTATAAACATTTGGCATGGGACGGTCTAACAGAAACATCAACTTTCGATGAGTTACATCCAGTAGGCTCAGAATCAAGGACAAGAATAATCAATAGGAACGAAGCTGAAGACACCAACAGTACACAAGGGTTAATTGTGCCCCAGGGAGAACCTTGTGAATAATACATTACTATGATGAAAAGAACAGTTTCTTTTTTCTTTTTTTATGGCGAGCTCATGCAAAGCACAAAAACTTCCCATAGCACCCCTTTCCAAAACAGACTACGAGGTGTTGAACAAGTTTGTAATGGGTATAAAGCCATATTCATATCTTGACAGTGAAATCAAGCCGAATAAGGATTTAATGGAAGAACTAGAGGCTACATATGCCTATCTACAGGGGTTTTACGAGAGCATGGACAAACAATGTGGCACTGCCACCGATACCATAAAATTAAAATTTTCCTGTTCCATGGCGAATGCCCTTAAAAAGTTTGATGGACTATTGACCGTAAAGGATTTCGATTACATTCGCAAAAGCCATAAAAACCAAAAGCAGGAATACAGGATAACTTTCGATGAAATCGAAAACCCCAAGGTACAACAACACTCATCGGAGTTTTATCGGGGTGGGCAAGATCAAATGACTGCCGCAGAATTCCCCAGCATAGGAATCAATTTTATAGCGTACACCGAGGACGGGCAAATAGCGGTTATCGGGTATTTGGTCCGTGAGACCCACAACCATGGGTTTTCAGACTATTTTGTTTTACAAAAGAAAAAAAACTTGTGGTGGAAACCATTGGGGAATCTTAGACTCTAATCTCGCAAAGAATATAAAAATTTTAACCAAAAAGGCTTTTGGGTGCCAATGAAAATATAGTTTATGATTCTGAATACCCCAAGCACCAAAAAGAAACCCAAATGGATTTGTTCAATAACGAGATTGGCAGGCAAAAAGTATATGGTTCAGGCTGGGTGCTTACCACCTGTTGTGACGGGGTAGTTACCGAGACCAAGCTCTTTAAGAACAGCGACAATGACAACTGCGATGATTGCAACATTACCTCATCGGGAAGCTCGTCGTCGCCAAACGGAAGTTTTTATGTGCAACCTGCGGTGATAAACAGTAAACTGGAAAATGTGCTGATGCCCTTTCAGTTGGACTGGCTGTACGATAACATATTACAGGCAAATGAAATTTTAGATTATCTTGATGATAATAATGATAGCCAAGAGGCGAAAGCATATGTCCTTAATGCTATAGTGCGTTTGGCCGACGAAGAAAATCCCGATGTAGAAAGGATGATAACCGCCTTAGAGATAGAGGATAAAATTAAAACCGATGCTTTAGACCTTTGCTCCAAGACTATTTTTGAAGAATTAAAGGAACTGGAAGAAAATGATATTGCCGATATTATCTATAGATTTGACAACCCGACTAGCAACTATGATTGGGAAATGAAGTCAATGATTCCATTGATAAACCCTGGGCTTGATGCTGAGACAGATTGGAAAAGAGATTTTAGTGATAATCCAATCGATTATAATTATCTTACTCACATAAAACCCAGTTATGTAAATAATGCCACAAGAATTGCCATTGCAAGAACCTTATTACATGAAATGTTACATACATATCTAATTAGTCTTGTGGATGATGCAATATTAACAGGGTCTTCCGATGTTACGCAATTTCCACTATTATGGAATGCTTTAGTTAACAATACATATAATGATAATCCAAGTAGATTACAACACGAAATAATAGGAAGAAATTTTATTGAACCAATGCGTGATGCTTTAATAGAATGGGATGGCGGTAAAGAATCTGATAAATACTATGAAGATTTGGCATGGGGAGCTTTGGAAAACACCTCTACTTTTAATACGTTGTTCCCCAGAGAGTCGTCTGCTAGAAGTCGTATATTAAGTAGAAATAAACCGGAAGATAAAAAAGAAGGTAATATAACTCCAAAAGCGACTCCTTGCTAAAACGTTATGAGCAAAACATTATATTTTTTATAGATAA
>CAYGUZ010000386.1:0-2400 GCA_964353215.1 uncultured Flavobacteriaceae bacterium | reverse complement strand
GTTCTAAATACCGAACCAATATTGTTTAGGCTTCTAATATTATCTAGAATTAAAATAAGCGGGGTTTTCTTGGCTTTTTTATATCCATCCACATCTAATCTTCCTAATTCGTCATTGGCAAGCTTACGCATAAATTTATCCACTTTTGGCCTTATAATATCAACAATGGTTTAAGAAACATTTCGAAGTTCCTATTTTCGGTAAAATTAAACTTTTCAGCATTGGCGAGTTCAACAAAAATAAAAAAGGTTACTCCTTTAATGCAGCAGTACAACGCTATCAAGACCAAACATCCTGATGCGCTTCTGCTTTTTCGTGTGGGTGATTTTTACGAGACTTTTGGTGAAGACGCCATAAAGGCTGCGCAAATACTAGGCATTGTTTTAACCCATCGTAATAATGGGGGTGATAAAACAGAACTTGCCGGTTTTCCGCACCATTCTTTAAACACGTATTTACCAAAACTGGTAAAGGCCGGTCAGCGCGTAGCCATTTGCGACCAATTGGAAGACCCAAAACAAACCAAAAGTATCGTCAAACGCGGTGTTACAGAATTGGTGACGCCTGGGGTTGCTTTAAACGATGATATTTTGAACGCCAAAAGCAATAATTTCTTGGCATCGGTCCATTTTGGCAGAACAAAATTGGGGGTTTCGTTTTTGGATATTTCCACTGGGGAATTTTTAACTTCGGAAGGATCTGCCGAACAAATCGACAAGCTACTCCAAAATTTTAGTCCCAATGAAATTCTCGTCTCAAAGCAACATAAAAAGGAGTTTTTAGAGCTTTTTGGCAGTCAACTGCATTCCTTTTTTCTCGAAGATTGGATTTTTCAGGAAGATTATGCCAATGAAAGTTTAACCCATCACTTTAAGACCAAAACACTTCAAGGTTTTGGCGTATCACATTTGCAATACGGTATTATCGCTTCAGGGGCAATTTTACACTATCTTTCTGAAACCCAGCATCGCCAACTACAACATATCAATACCCTACAGCGCATTGCGGAAGAAGAATATATCTGGATGGACCGTTTTACCATACGTAATCTAGAACTGTACCAGTCTACCAATCTTAATGCCGTTACTTTATTGGCAATTATTGATAAGACAATTTCACCCATGGGTGGGCGTCTATTAAAGAGATGGTTGGCACTACCATTAAAAAATGCTGAAAAAATACAACAACGCCATCAGGTTGTCTCGCATTTAAAGGAAGAAGAGGCGCAGCTGCAAAAAATACAGCACTGGATCAAGCAAATGGGCGATTTGGAGCGTTTAATTTCAAAAGTCGCTACTGGCAAAATTAACCCCAGGGAAGTCGTTCAGCTTAAAAATTCTTTAGAGGCCGTTGTGCCTATAAAACAGTTGGCAAAAGAAAGCTCGAATGTCTCACTTCAAGAAATTGGACACAAGTTATTTTCTTGCGAAGAATTAAGGAGCAAAATAAAGGAAATGCTCAATGAAGAAGCTCCGATAAACATTGCCAAAGGAAATACCATCGCCAAAGGGTATTCAGAAGAGTTAGATGAGTTGAGAGGTTTGGCATTTTCGGGTAAAGACTATTTGAACAAAATGCTGGAACGTGAAACCGAAGCTACCGGTATCACTTCATTAAAAATTGCTTCAAACAACGTTTTCGGATATTATATTGAGGTACGAAACACACATAAAGACAAAGTACCCGAAACTTGGATGCGCAAGCAAACTTTGGTAAATGCCGAACGTTATATTACCGAAGAACTAAAGGAATACGAAGCAAAAATACTAGGTGCCGAAGAGCGTATTTTTAGTTTAGAGCAGCAACTTTTTGAGCAATTATTGGTTTGGATGCAAGCACATATTGTAGAAGTGCAGCAAAATGCACAATTAATTGCACAATTAGATTGTCTTTGTGGTTTTGCCCAATTGGCAAAAGATAACAATTACACGCTACCTGAAATTAACGATGGTACTGCTCTAGAGATTAAAGAGGGTCGCCACCCCGTTATAGAAAAACAACTTCCTTTAGGTGAAAGTTATATTACCAATGATGTTTCTTTAAATAGAGAAAACCAGCAAATTATTATGATTACGGGCCCTAACATGAGCGGTAAATCTGCAATCTTAAGGCAAACAGCGTTGATTGTCTTATTGGCACAAATGGGAAGTTTTGTGCCTGCAGCTTCGGCAAATATCGGTGTAGTAGACAAAATATTTACACGGGTCGGTGCTAGTGATAATATCTCTATGGGCGAATCTACCTTTATGGTTGAGATGAATGAAACTGCCTCAATTCTTAACAACTTGTCCGAACGCAGTTTGGTACTTTTAGATGAAATAGGGCGTGGAACAAGCACCTATGACGGTATTTCAATTGGCTGGGCGATATCTGAATACCTTCATGAACACCGCTCTGGAG
>CAYGUZ010000385.1:1638-2407 GCA_964353215.1 uncultured Flavobacteriaceae bacterium | reverse complement strand
GATAGGGTCTATGCCAGTGATATCAAAAAATCATCCAATGGTATAATATTCTTAATGACAATGGTATCAAAGATTTTTCAGAAGCTACCGCTGATAATGGGCCGGCTAAAGAGGCTTCTGAAGAAGAATAGTAAAATATAAAAGTTTTAAAGTAAAAAAGCCTTGATATGAAAATATCAAGGCTTTTTTTATTCTTGGCAATGTACATTACATATAAAAAGGATTTTTGTTTAAATCAGATTAATTCAACTATACAAACCCGCTCTTTAACTACATTTTTGTAACAGTTATCCGTGTGAGACCAGCTTTAGAATTTAATCTTAAGAGTTTTGTCATATTATATCAGTAGTTGATTTTTAGAATTTAGAGCATATGCAACTTAATACAAATGAATCTAGCGACTATTTAAAAAGTGCGTTCTTTGAAAAGGCCTATTCGCCTCTAGTTATTTTAAACAGTGAATTAGTTTTTGTAAACGTAAATAATGCAGCGGAAATCGTATCTGGTCTTCATAGAAAGCAATTTATTGGTAAAAGTCTATTAGATATCTTCCCACATTTAAAAGGAACAAAAAGGTTGGAGTCTTATAAAAATGTTCTTAAAACGGGAAAACCGTTAGGTTTTGACTCCGTTTCTTTTACCAAAGATAGTATTGAGTATAGATTTATGATAAAAGCCTTTAAAATCGGAGATTTTATGGGAATCTCAACCCTTGATGTAACTACTTTGACAGATAAATTAGGGGAATTGAAAAATGCGAAAGCATCTT
>CAYGUZ010000385.1:0-1628 GCA_964353215.1 uncultured Flavobacteriaceae bacterium | reverse complement strand
CATGACTTGAAGGCTCCACTTTCTAATTTAAAAAGTCTGATAAAAATTGTTCTGAACACCGACGATATTTCCGATGAGTTGTACCCAATGCTTGATAGGATTGGAAAAGTAGCAGAAGTAATGTGCAGTAAAATAAGGGGTATTAATGAGGTTATGGCCATTAAATCAAGTTTTGGAGAGAAACATCAAAAGGTTATGTTCGCAGCGGTAATTAAAAATATAAAATTGATCCATTCAGAGGAAATTATTAATAGTAGAACAATTTTAAAAGAAGATTTTTCTAAATGCCCCGTAATAGAGTACAACCCTTTGCATGTAGATAGTATTCTGCTCAACCTAGTGTCTAATGCACTAAAATATAGACATCCAAACAGAAAACTAAGTATTAAGATATCTACGAAAGTTATAAAAGGTAAACCACATTTATTTTTTAAAGATAATGGCATAGGCTTTGACGAAAATTTGGCCACAAATAAAATTTTTGGTCTTTTTAGACGTATGCATACGCATGTTGACGGGTTAGGAGTCGGGCTTTATATTATTTATACAATAATCAAGAAAAATGGAGGTGAAATTAAAGTGAAGAGTAAGGTAAATGTAGGAACTGAATTTAGAATACAATTTTAATTTAAGATATTATGTTGAAAATATTAATAATCGATGACGATGAAATAACCAATTTCATCACTACCACATACCTCACTAAAATGGGTTACAATGACACTGTGGTATTAACTAACGGCCAAGAAGCAATAGACTATTTATTAGCTAATCAATGTCCAGCACTAATGCTATTAGATCTTAATATGCCGGTCATGGACGGGTGGGAATTTCTTGAGGCAAAAGAAGGATTGAAAATCTGTCCTGACACTCCAATAATCGTAACAACTTCATCTAGTAGGCCAGGGGATATAGAAAAGACAGATAATTTTAATAATATTTTAAAATATATGGTTAAGCCTATTGATTTTGAAAAGGTGAATACCTTGCTGCTAGAACTAAATAATAATAAGACTTGTTAACATAAAAAGTACTTGGTGAATAAAAAAAAGTCTTATTTTTTGATTTTAAAAGGTAAGGGTTAATCTTTAATTTACAGTTTAAAAATAGGAATCACCATATTTTTTTAAGCACTTAAGTAAGTATCATTTTTAGATATTCCTCTCAATTATCATAGATACTGAGGTCATGCGAATGCCACTAAAAATAATTGTGTAAATGCCCAATGTTCTAAATTATTATGGAATTAGAGCACCTTTATATTCTTTTAAGTACAGCAGTATAGTTTTTTTGAAGAAGAATAGGTGAGCAGTTATTCTTATTTCCAAGTCAATATCTATTCTTATTTACAGGTAGTTTAGTTATCTTACAAGACGACTAATTAATCGAACTGCCAATATGAAAAATCGTATTCTAAGCATCTGGCTGATGCTTTCAGTGCTTTTCAATTTTACAAGCACTTTCGCTCAGAAAAAAGAAAAAGACTCCACCAAAAAGGCAACAAAAGAACTGCCTTTAGAACCAGAACGTATAGTTGAATTTACCACTAATGAGGGCACGTGGATTTCATTGGATGTAAGTCCTGATGGACAAACAATTGTCTTCGATTTAATGGGCGATATTTATAC
>CAYGUZ010000384.1:0-2423 GCA_964353215.1 uncultured Flavobacteriaceae bacterium | reverse complement strand
AATCAGAAATGGAGTGTTCCTTCGGGGATAGGAGCAATGCTTCTAGGCGTAATTTTAGTGTATACCATTATGTTCGCTACGGGTTATTGGATTTATGGAGACACTACATTGGCTTTAATTCTTTGGGGAGTTGCTGCTGTATCTGGATTTTTATTAAAACGGACATGGAGCAAAATGAAAGAGACCATCTTATGATAAGCTTATGAAGAATAGGATATTATCGGTAGATATTTTTAGGGGAATGACTATCGTTTTAATGATTTTAGTTAACACTCCGGGTACATGGTCAAACGTATATGCTCCTCTCCTGCATGCAAAGTGGCATGGCTATACACCAACCGACCTGGTCTTTCCTTTCTTTTTGTTTATTGTCGGCACCTCAATAGTTTTTGTATACCAGAATAAAAACGCCAATGTCAACACGTATAAAAAAATCACTATTAGAAGCTTAAAATTGATAGGTTTAGGATTATCTTTAGGCATATTCACACTAAGTTTCCCGTTTATAAAAGAGTTTTCAGAAATTCGATTTCCAGGTGTTTTGCAAAGAATAGGTGTAGTTTTCTTCTTTGCTTCCATACTTTTTATAAATCTTGACCGGAAAAAACTTATCGGCGTTTCAGTTGTTCTTTTAATAGGATATTGGTCATTGATGACCTTGGTTTCTGTAAACGGAATAGAATCCACTTTAGACCGTGCGCCTAATAATTTTGCAAATTGGTTAGACGTAAAGGTATTTGGAACACACAACTACAAACCCGATTACGACCCAGAAGGATTGTTAAGTACAATACCATCAATTGTAAGTTCGTTGTTAGGAATTTTCACAGGACTAATATTACTGTCAAAACAAAAGAAAAAGGCGACTATTCTATTTGGTCTGGGAGGGTCGCTACTATTAATAGGCCATTTATGGGATTTTGTATTTCCTATAAATAAAGCACTGTGGACAAGCAGCTTTGTTTTGGTTACCGCCGGTTGGGCCAATGTGGTTTTAGCATTGATTTATTACCTAACAGATGTTAAAGGAATCAAATTTGGGAGCATATTTAGATATGCCGGAGCTAATGCCATAGTCCTTTACTTTTTATCAAGCTTTATCAGCAAGGTAATGGGGTTAATAAAAGTTGGAGAAACCTCATTACATGGCTGGCTGTTTCAAAATATTTACGTTCAAGATTTCATTTCACTAGAAATGTCTTCACTTTTATATGGCCTAACAGTTGTTGCGTTTTACTGCCTATTGGCCTATGTGCTTTATAAGCGTAAGATTTTTGTTAAGGTCTAGGAGCTTATTTGTAATAATCTAGCCACATATTTACCAATAACATCAAACTCTAAATTCACAACCGTTCCTTTTTTATAGGTGTTAAATCGGGTATGCTCATAAGTGTATGGAATAATAGCTACACTAAAAGAATCTTTTTTAGAATCAACAACGGTAAGACTGGTACCATCAATAGTTATAGACCCTTTTTCTATGGTTACATTATTTAGACTACCATCATACGAAAATGTAAAAATCCAGCTGCCATCTTTCTCTTCAACACTTTGGCAAATAGCAGTTTGGTCTACATGGCCTTGAACTAGGTGGCCATCCAATCGTGCGCCTAAAACCATGGCACGCTCCAAGTTTACTTTATCGGAAACTTTTAATTGCCCCAAACTCGTTTTATCTAAGGTTTCTTGTATGGCCGTAACCGTATATGAATCATTATCAATAGCAACGACGGTCAAACATACCCCGTTATGCGCGACACTTTGGTCGATTTTAAGTTCTGAGGTAATGTTAGATGTAATTGTTATATGAAGATTTTCACCCTCTTTCTTTAAGTCTTTTACCTCTCCTAAAGTCTCAATAATACCTGTAAACATGTCTTTTTGAAATTACCTAGCTTTGTAGTGTAAAAGTAGCTATTCGAATATTGATTATATGGATGGAAGTAAAAAAATACGGTTAGGCATTTCAGTTGGTGATTTAAATGGTATTGGATGTGAGGTAGCCCTAAAAACTTTTCAGGATAATAGGATGCTCGATTTTTGCACTCCAGTTTTATTTGCTTCCAACAAGACCATATCAAACCAAAAGCAGACCTTAGGTATTGAAGTGAGTTTTAATGGCGCCCACAATGCTGCAAAGGCACTCGATGGTAAAATCAATGTAGTAAATGTTTGGAAAGAAACTCCAGAAACCGCCTTTGGTCAAGCAACGGAACAAGGTGGAAAATACGCCGTAAAATCTTTAAGAGCGGCAGTCGAAGCCCTAAAAAACAATGAAATAGACGTTTTGGTGACCGCCCCGATAAACAAGAACAACATACAGGCCGACGATTTTAAGTTTCCTGGACATACAGACTATTTGGCGAAAGAATTAGATGGCGAAAGCTTAATGTTCATGGTTACCGATGAACTTAGGGTAGGAC
>CAYGUZ010000383.1:0-2424 GCA_964353215.1 uncultured Flavobacteriaceae bacterium | reverse complement strand
CGAATTTGAGATACTTTTTAAGGTTGTAGGCGATTGCAGAGAGGTGCATCACCTTGTTGTGGACTTGCAACAAAAAAGTGGATGATTAGATAAGAGTCATGCTGCTGTTTTTTGATTATACATTTCCAATTCAAATTCCTCTATGGTTTTATACCCCAAAGTGGAGTGCATCCTTCTTCTGTTGTACCAAGTTTCTATCCATTGAAAAACAGATAGCTCGGCTTCCGATCTAAGGCCATAGCTATGTTTATAGACCCATTCTACCTTTAAGCTCTTAAAAAATGATTCAGCCACTGCATTGTCCCAACAATTACCTTTTCTGCTCATACTTTGTTTTATAAGGCCGTTGTGATTTTTCAGTATATCGGTAAATCCTTGACTGGCATATTGAGATCCCCTATCGGAATGGAATATCAGTTCTTTAGTAATGTCATTTGATCTGACGGCCATATTCCAAGCAGGTATTATTGTATCGTCCGTACTTAAGGTTTCGCCCATCGACCACCCCACGACCTTTCTATGGAACAGATCGATGATTACAGTCAGATACACCCACCCCTGTTTAGTTTCTATATAGGTAATATCGGACACCCAGGCCTGGTTCTTTCTAAAGACCGTAAAGTTCTGGTTCAAAATATTGCGGGCCAATGGATAGTTGTGTTCGCTGTCCGTTGTAATCTTGAACCTACGCTTTCTTCTGGCAAACAGATTATTGGCCCTCATTATCCTGGCGACCCGTGGTCTGGAAACTCGATATCCCTTTTTTGAGAGCTCCTCTTTGATCCTTGGTGCCCCATAACTCCCAAAACTATCTTTGAAGACATCATGGATGAGTGATGTTATTGCCTGATTTTCGGACCAACGTTTGGACGGCCCCCTGACCAACCAATGATAATACCCACTTTTACTTACCTTGAACATTTTGCACATCTTCCCAACCGGAAATTTAAACTTATGGTGTTTTATAAACCTATATTTTTCCTGTCGCCCTAGGAGAAGATGGCTATCGCCTTTTTTAGGATATCACGTTCCAGTTCGGCATCCCTTAACCTTTTCTTCAACTCGGCGATCTCACGTTGCTCGTCCGTCAGTTTCGGGTTTCCCTTTCCGGGAAAACTGTTCTTGCCATAGGTGTCCGATTCTCTACGCCAGCGGCTCAACACCGATGTAGGGATATCCAATTCCCTGCATATCTCGACAACACTACCACGTGCGTAACTAAGTTCCACGGCCTTTTCTTTAAACTCTACAGTGTAATTTCTTTTTTCTCTTAACATGTTTTAAAGTTAATTTAAACAGCCAACACGCTCTTAACTTTGTGTCCAGTTAAATATAGTAAGTCCAGACCTAGAGCTCATGCGTTTGATGGACGAGCATTACTCCGACCACTATTTCAAGGGAGCCAAGCGAATGCACACTTGGCTTACCATGGACAAGGGCTATAAGGTCAACCAAAAGCGTATAGACCGGTTATATTACAAAGTAATGGGACTAAGGGCCATTATGCCTGGCAAACATACCTCTAGGCGCAACAAGGCGCATAAAGTATATCCGTACCTTTTACGTAACCTGAAGGTTGAAAGACCTAACCAAGTATGGGCCACCGACATCACATACATACCCATGCGCAAGGGCTTTATGTACTTGGTTGGACTTACTATATTTAACTTTGTGTCCAGTTAAATATAGTAAGTCCAGTTTAAAATTAAGATTATTATTCTACTTTTAAACAGTTCGGTTTAAAGGGAGGAGGTCATCCATAGCGTAAAAAAAAAGTTTATAAGTAAATGGTAGTACAGGAATTTATTGCATATTAACCCATTATTCCTTTTACCAAACCTCCATCTACCGTAATCGTTTGACCATTTATATATCTGCTATGTGTCGATAAAAGCCATGCGGCCAAAGAAGCGAAGTCTTCAGGTCTTCCTATTTGTTTTACTGAAGTTTGGTCAGAAAATTCTTTTCTAATTTTTGTTTCTGGAACATCTTTGAGTTCACTATTCTTTGTGAATAAACTTTCCATTCTTTGTGTGGCATGATAACCAGGGGCAAGAATATTTAGGGTGACGCCAGAACCTCCAATTTCTTGTGAGAGCGTTTTTACGTAACCGGTTACGGCCAACCTCATAGCATTGCTTAGCACCAAATTTTCAACAGGTTGCTTGGTAGAAACACTCTCTATGTACAATAAACGACCATAACCGGCAGCCATCATTTTGGGCAACAGCGCTTGAGTTAAAGCAATTTTCCAACGCACAACGGTCTTATATGCATTATCCCAATCAGAAAGCTGTGTTTTCATAACACGCATTGCGGGTGGTCCTCCAGAGTTCACTACGGCACCACTTATCAGACGATTTCCTATATAATATAAAATTTTTTCTAAAACATTTTCTACTGATAAATCCCAAGAGAGAATTA
>CAYGUZ010000382.1:0-2442 GCA_964353215.1 uncultured Flavobacteriaceae bacterium | reverse complement strand
AGATAGGAATACCGAATGCAGCGGTTTTACCAGTGCCGGTTTGCGCTACGCCTAAAAGGTCTTTTCCTTTTAGTAAAATTGGGATTGCTTGTGATTGAATTGGGGTAGGATGTGTATAGCCTTCGCCTTCTAAGGCTTTTAGTATGGGTTCGGCTAAGCCGAGGTCTTTAAATGTCATATTATTTTATCAGCAGCGAAGGTACTGGAATTTGTAACAATCCATTCGCATAAAATTATAGTTGGGTAATTCTTATTGCCCAAAGAACACATGTCTTTCGACTTTTGACCTGTCAATCAAAAACGATGAACATGAAAAACCAAATTACATTTGGCCTTCCTTTTCTTGTGGTCTGTGCCTTACCGGCACAGCTTACCATCAATCGAACAGTCACCGATAAATCAAATATTAATACTTGAACCCTGAAAATATAGGTGGTGTTTTTGAAAGGCAGACTATAAGGCCTGCAGCCGATAGTTTTTTCTATGTAGGCTTCTTTTGGACAATAAGTACGTATAATAAGAGTAATCAGTTAGATAATCTTTAAACAACGGTTCATCCTTTAGAATTTACAATTGGGTGATCCCTATTAGTTAAAGAGGTAATTCAGAACCATATTTGTCATGAAATAGATGTTTCATTGAAATCAATAAGAAGAAAAATCAACAACTATAAAACTATTATGCGATGAGAAGGCTTGCTCTACTTTTCATATTTCTAACAATATCAAGTAAAAAGACCCAAGATCAGTATGCTAATGGCATGCAAAAAGCCGCTGAACTGGTCCCAAATAAGCCAAGGGTCGTTTTTGGAAAGGTAGAATGGGATATGGGAACAGCCCGCTATTTTAGCAAGTATACCTCGCCTTATTGTAAAGATATTGAAAGGGCTTTGCAACTTTTTGCTACTTTTAAACCAGAAACAGAATTTCATCCTAACTGGGGTAAAGAGGATGTTGAGCAGATTGCCGAAGAACGTAAATCATAACTTATGAATAATTTTATTAAGGTTCTTAAGGTTTCGTTGATCATAACGGTCTTTATCTCTTTGATGAATATTTTCATTTTTAACAATGGTGATTATGGTATCGAAAATGTGATAAGGCAGATCATTATAAGTTTTATATTTTCTTTGGCCCTTACTGCTGCCAACTCCTATTATTACGATGGTATAAGCTTAAGGTACGATTGGGAGAAGGACCCTAAAAAACGCTTATGGTTCGGTGCAATAGGTGCTATAGTAATCACCATTGTTGTTTTTGCGATTCTCCGCTACTTCCTAACATTTTATTACACGGGTAGATCATTGGGTGAGTTTATTGAAAAAGAAGAATTTACACCCTATTTGATAGCACTGATTATAACCCTAATCGCTTCGCTGTTTATACATGCTTTCTATTTTTACAGGGCACTACAGAAAAAGCAGGTCAAAGAACAAAAGATAATTGCAGGTACCGCATCTGCACGTTTTGATGCTTTAAAAAACCAGTTAGACCCACACTTTTTGTTCAACAGTTTAAACGTGCTTACCAGTCTTATCGAGGAAGATCCACATCAAGCGCAAAAATTTACAACTTCGTTATCAAAAGTATATCGTTATGTATTAGAGCAAAAAAATAAAGACTTGGTAACTGTTGATGAAGAATTGAATTTCGCAAGAACTTACGTTCGTTTATTAAAAATGCGTTTTGAAGATAGTATCGTTTTTGAGATTCCTGAGGCATCTTCAGACCCCGAAGCTAAAATAGTGCCCCTTTCACTTCAGTTGCTACTCGAAAATGCCGTAAAACATAATGTGGTTACTTCGTCAAGACCTTTACATATAAGTGTTTTTGAAGAGAATGGTAATCTTGTTGTAAAGAACAATCTTCAAGAGAAACAGGTGGTCAAAAAAAGTAGTGGTGTTGGTCTACAAAATATTAGGCAGCGCTATGACATTCTCACCGATAGAAAGGTAAGTATAGACAAAAAAACCAATGAGTTCAGCGTAGCCTTGCCTATGTTGAGTAAAAAGGTATCCATACTCGAAACCCAAGAAACACATATTGAAGAAAAACGCTATTTAAAAGCAAAAGAACGTGTAGATGCGATAAAAGGCTTTTACAGTAATCTTTTCGCCTACTTAATTGTCATTCCTTTTCTGTGGTGGCTAAACTTTAGGACCACGGATTTCTTATGGGCAATTTTCCCTACACTTGGTTGGGGTTTTGGTGTTACCGCTCATGCCATGGAGGCTTTTGGCTACAATCCACTTTGGGGTAAACGATGGCAAGAAAAGAAGATCAAGGAGCTTATGGACAAGGAGGATTTTTAAAGTTCAAGTTCAAAATCACAATCCATCCTTAAAAAAATACAACTCGGTCACACAGTTTTTTAAAACCCCATCTATTAATATATTTTATATGTATTAAAAAAAAATATAAAGATGTAAGATAGAGACTACAA
>CAYGUZ010000381.1:0-2465 GCA_964353215.1 uncultured Flavobacteriaceae bacterium | reverse complement strand
ACTCTGAGCTTGTCGAAGAGTCTATAATAAAATAAAATATGAGTTCAATTTTACTAAAGATTGAAAACAAAGTAGCGCACATTACGCTAAATAGACCAAAAGTATTCAATAGCTTCAATCGCGAAATGGCTTTAAGTCTGCAATCTATTATGGATGATTGTGAGAAAAACCCTCAGGTTAGGGCAATAGTTCTGACTGGAAACGGAAAAGCTTTCTGCGCCGGTCAAGATTTAAAAGAAGTAACAGATCCAAAATTGAATCCAGGATTTAAAAAAATACTTGAAGAACATTACAATCCCATTATAACTAGAATACGGTCCATTAAAAAACCAATAATTGCGGCCGTAAATGGAGTGGCTGCAGGTGCAGGAGCGAATATAGCGTTGGCATGTGATATCGTTGTTGCACATGATAAAGTAAGTTTTATTCAGGCTTTTAGTTTAATCGGCTTGGTCCCCGATAGTGCAGGGACCTTTTTTTTGCCACGTTTAATTGGATTTCAGAAAGCATCAGCTTTGGCCATGTTAGGCGATAAAGTTAGTGCGAAAGAGGCCGAAAAAATGGGGATGATATATAAATGTGTCGCTTTAGATGAATTTGAAGAGACCATCACTAAACTAGGCCTGAAATTGGCTGCTATGCCTACTAAAGCACTCGGATTTATTAAAGAGTTGCTCAATCAATCGATGACAAATACGCTTGAACAGCAATTGGCATTGGAATCTAAATTGCAGATCGAAGCAGCGCAAAGTGAAGATTACGCAGAAGGTGTGGCTGCATTTATAGAAAAACGCAAACCGAACTTTAAAGGTAAATAAATGAACGTAGGAGTTATTGGTTCTGGAACCATGGGCAGTGGTATTGCACAAGTAGCGGCAACAGCCGGTTGTCAAGTAAAATTATACGATACAAATCAAGAGGCTTTAAATAAAGCGAAAGCTGCATTAGAAAAAATATTGCATCGTTTAATTGAAAAAGGTCGAATCGATGCAGACGAAAAAGCAAGGATTCAATCAAACATCTCTTATGTAGATAGCTTGAAGGATTTATCAGATTCTAACCTAACGATTGAAGCTATTATTGAAAATCTAGACATCAAAAAGAGAGTCTTTTCAGAGCTGGAAACTTATGTTTCTGACGATTGCATCATAGCTTCAAATACCTCAAGTTTATCAATTGCCTCGATTGCAGCCTCCCTTCAAAAACCAGAGCGCTGTGTCGGAATTCATTTTTTCAACCCAGCGCCTTTAATGAAATTGGTTGAGGTTATTCCCGCGATTCAAACTTCGGAAGATGTACTTAAAAAATCAATTGAAACCATTTCTAACTGGAAAAAAGTAGTTGCTGTAGCAAAAGACACGCCCGGTTTTATTGTTAATAGAGTAGCTAGACCTTTCTATGGTGAAGCGTTACGAATATATGAAGAAGGTCTAGCCGATTTTGCAACCATCGACTGGAGTTTAAAAACCATTGGCGGATTCAGAATGGGGCCTTTTGAATTGATGGATTTTATTGGTAATGATGTCAATTATACCGTGACCGAAACCGTATTTACAGCGTTCTATTTCGACCCCAGATATAAACCGGCATTTACACAAAAACGGTTTGCAGAAGCAGGATATTTAGGTAGAAAGTCTGGAAAAGGTTATTATGAATATGATGACAATGGTCGTATAGTCATTCCGGGCAAAGCGAAGGAACCTCATGATGAAAAATTATCTCAACAAATATTCGACAGAGTATTAGTCATGCTCATTAACGAAGCGGCAGACGCACTATTTTTAAATATTGCTTCCGCAGAAGATATTGATAACGCGATGACGAAAGGAGTGAATTATCCGAAAGGTCTATTGGCATGGGCAGACGAAATAGGAATCGATAAATGTGTAGATGCATTAGACAGATTGTATGACGAATACCATGAAGATAGATATCGATGCAGCCCATTATTACGTAAGATGAGTAGAGAGCATAAAACATTCTTTTAATTAAAATTTAAAATATAACTAGATGTCACCTCGAGCGCAGTCGAGAGGTTTCATAAAAAGATTCCCACTTTCGTGGGAAGTAAACATGAAAGGAGAGCAAATTCCATATAAAATGTTGAGTCAAGATGCTTACAGCCAATGGTTGGGTATTGAAATTCTTGAATGTGAAATAGGCAGATGTAAAATAGCCATGACCATCAGAAAAGAAATGCTCAATAGCATGAATAAAGCACATGGCGGAATTAGTTATTCGTTAGCAGATACAGCATTTGGTTTTGCTGCAAACACACATGGTAAATATGCAGTTTCAATAGAAACAAGCATCAATCATATCGAAGCTTTAAATGAAGGCGATGAGTTAGTGGCAGAATCAGTCATTGAAAAAGTAAATAATAAATTAGGTATTAATATTATCGAAGTAAAAAATGGTGATCAATTAGTAGAACTATATAAAGGTCTGGTATATATAACTAAAAA
>CAYGUZ010000380.1:0-2484 GCA_964353215.1 uncultured Flavobacteriaceae bacterium | reverse complement strand
ATCTTTTTGGGCATCAATTGGTCATCCATTACAAACCAATCCCGATAGCTATCGGGACTAAAGAAGAAGAATTGCATACCAATGCCGTTGATGGTAAAAATGTACCTGTACCCCATTACGGAGTAGTTTTACCTTGGGACACTTTTGAATCTTTTTCAAAAGAACTTATTTCCAAAGGTGTAACTTTTGCTATAGAACCCTATGTTCGTTTTAAAGGTGAAGTAGGAGAGCAAGCCACTATGTTCTTTTTAGACCCAGCAGGCAATGCATTGGAGTTTAAGGCTTTTAAGGATATGGGGCAGCTGTTTGCTAGATAAATACTTATCAGCTATTTAGACTTTTAACTTTAAGTATATAAAGCGTAGCCTGCCGATAAACGGCTATAATTTCATATACAATGTTGACGGTTCGTTATTCTTTTTTCTATTTCGTTGTCAAGTTTTTTGCAATAACCTTTTACTTCATTAATGTATTGAATAATATCTTGATTTGATAAATCAGAGGCATCATCATTGTGGTGTAAAACATTATTTCTTTTAACCACTATTTGATTAATTGAATCTTTCTTTTCGTTGAAGTCTACAATTATATCTAACTCAATTCCAAACATTGCAAAAAGTTCTCTGGTTCTAAATGGATTACCTGAAATAAAAGCATCAAGGTCTTTCTTCTTTAATTTTATAGACAAATCTTCAAATCTAGCTTTCTTCTTATCGAGCAAACTTTGAACCTTGGAATCTGATTTATCTTTATTTTCAATACTCCAACGGATTAAGTTGTAAGGAAAGTTTTCACGAGTTATTCGGTCATTATAATCAATTATTAAAATTTCTAATACATCTTTCAAGTAGGTTTCTAAATAGCCACAAAGACTTATCAAAAATGATTTTGTCAGAAAGTTTGCGTTTTCATATACAAAACTTAAAGGCTCCTCGGAAATAATAATTGCATTACAATCATTCACCGTTTTTCGTAAGTCTTCAAGTTTTTCTTCAAAACTTTTAAAGACTTTAGTTTGCATCTATTTCATTAATTTTTTGGTTCCATAATTCACGCCTTTTCAAAATTGAAGATTTTTGTTGTAATCCGCCGGCAAGCGTTTTTTGAAACTCAGAGATACCACACAACTCTTCAAATTTCTGTATCAAACCTTGTTTGTTTTGGTTTATAAATTCATCAGTCAAAGTTTTAAAACTGTACATTATTAAATCATAATATGCGACACTTTGTCTTGGTTTGTCTAAGGTTGTGTCAACAAATGGTCTCTCATAAGTTCTTAAACATTTATCAAGAGTATTCAGAAAAGTCTCTTTAAAGCTTTCAGCGTCTTCAACCTCTATGTTCTGATTCTCAGACATATATTTATCCAAATACTCAGATAGTTTTCCATCATAATCATCCAAATCACTGTCCAAAGCAAAAAACCTTAGAATCAACTCTTCATTACTTCTATCATCTTTACTTTTACTATTCTGAAACTCCGCTATAAATTCATTATCACCAAGTTCGGTTAATAGATTGTCTAGTGTTCCTGGGTAGATTGCATGTCTAATTTCTTGGTCAGTTAGCTTTACAGCACCTTGATTTAGTCGGGCAAAAATTTCGTGTACAAGCTCTTTAGGGTTCTCTTTTCTCAGGACTATACATCTTATAGTTGTGCTTTCCAAGGTACTTTTCAAATCACCTAATTCTGAAAACTTTTTTCCATTAAGTTCTGGATAGATTGTTAACCCTTCTAAAGGAAAATTGTCATTAAAAAAGTTCTTAATAGTGGTTATTCTTTGGACTCCGTCTATGACATTATGAAAGTTGTTTTCGTTTTCAGCAAAATAACAAGCTGGAATAGGAATTCGCATTAAGCAAGATTCAATAAAACGACTAGCTCTGACATTTCCATCTTTATCCCATTTATATTTTCTTTGAAAATCTGGATTCAAAATTAATTTCGGAGGTTCTGAAGTCGCCCTTGAAACTAATGTCTCAAATGGGTAGTCAATTGGGTATAAATTTAGTATTTGCTTTTCGTTATCCATAATTTTGTTTTAATGACCGCCAACAAGCGAATATGATTATTGACCATATATATTTATACAAGTAACTAATTAAGCTTTAGCATATAGATTTCTGCTTTCGCAGGAATGACAAAAACCTAAAACTCACGATAAGGCGAATCTAAATATTGGTTAGCCTCCTCTTCATCAAACTGTGCTGTTTCGTTATTCCAATGCAGGGTCTGGTTAGGGAAACGACCAGCGATAACACCTAGTAAAATGGTTTCTGTTAATCGAGCTGCATACGAAAAAGGAGCCGTAACCTCATCTTTTCCTAAACAGGCATCGATAAATTGGTGGTAATGCTTAGGTCCTTCAGAAACATAATCACGGATAGGCTTACCCATGTTATTCGCCTTTTCAAGTGCGGCAATTTCTGCTGAGATATCCACATATTCTCCATCAACAATTTTCATAGGCAATTGCATAAAAT
>CAYGUZ010000379.1:0-2486 GCA_964353215.1 uncultured Flavobacteriaceae bacterium | reverse complement strand
AAGGGAAAAACCAAAAACGTTTTGTCATTCCGCACTTGATGCGGAATCCACATACAAATAAAAATGGATTCCTGCCTTTGCTGGAATGACAATGAATTTTTAATTTTGCTGAAAAAATTTATTTCAAAACCGGTAGCCTAAACCAACAAATAGCCAATTAAAACGAGCCTTTAAATCTTCAGGATTGATATCATTGCTCGCCCTATTCGATAACTCTGAGTTATATCTTGCAGAAACTACAAATCTGTTAGTAATATCATAACTTAATCCAAGACTCACATCAACACCAAGAGAATTCACTTCTTGGGGTGTAGCTTCAATAAGATAGGATAGTTGAGGCCCAGCCTCAACCTTCAAATCATCCACTACATGATATCCAATTAAGGCAGAAAGGAATCCAAAACCATTACTATTAACACTTCCGATATCGATATGAGGAGTTAAATCTATTTTGTTAGAAAGTTTAAATTCTGAAAAAAATCCTAAATAAAACCCAGCATCCGATGTTGAAGCACTTGAACTATTGTCTTTTATTTTTGCGTATGCATTAAGATATCCTGCTTCTATTCAGAATTTAGGTTTTTGAGAAAAACAATTAAAGCTAAATAACAGCAGTAAAATTAAGATTGAGATTTTTTTCATTTAAATGTAGATTTAGTGATTCATTTTTTCGATTAAAGTAATTAAATATGACAATAACAGCTAGCCTTATCCCTTTATTAGATATCAATTTAATAATCTTATAAATTCACAAGGTTATAACTTAATTTAAGATATGGCGTGTATATTGGAAAAGTATTATTGTAATACACATTTCCTCTTGCTGAATATATTCCAATAACAAGTTTAAATTGATCTTTTGCGTATCCTACAGCTAAATTCAAACCCTCATTATCAAAACTACCTTGAAATTCTGGTTGTGAGATAATTTCATTTTGTTCATTAAAAATAGTTGATTTTATGACGTAGTTAGAACCACCGTTGTAAGTAGAAAAGCCTAGTCTGAAAAAAAATTCTGATTTAGAAAAAACTCGGATATGATAATCCAAAAAACCATGAAAACCCATCAGCAATTCATTTTCAGATGTATTTATCCCAAAATCTCCTTCAATCGTCCCAAATGGAAGGGTCACAAGACTCCTCCTTAGTGAATGCTGTAGATTGAAGCTTAACTTCTTTGATAAGAACATTTCAATCCCATAGCTAAAAGCAGGTCCTCTATGTAAGTTATCAACATTGGTAAACGACCCTGCTAAGTTTCGTTCTAAAGTTTCATCACTTTTATAAAAGGGAGTAACACGATATTCCATTCCAACTTTAAGTGTAATATTATCTTTTCGAGTTTCAAAATTATCATAGGAAGGTGAAAATTGGGAATATACCACAGCGGTATATAAATAAAAACATAGTATTCTAAGTATAATTCTCAAAAGGAGTGAAAGTCTATTAACTACTAAAGATATTGATTTTCTTGGAGCTTGTCTTAATGTGAATCTAAATTAAACCTTATTGAGATAATCATTTAAGTTGTAATTTGGTTACATACTGTATAGTTATGCTAAAATTCTTTCGTAAAGTCCGATACAACCTCATGGAAACAGGCAAAACTGGCAAGTACTTAAAGTATGCTATAGGTGAAATAGCCCTAGTTATGATTGGTATACTATTAGCATTGCAGGTAAATAATTGGAATAACAATCGCATCGATTCAAAAAGAGAAGTTGGTTACATTAAAAACATAGAGCGAGATCTAAAAAATCAATTAAAAGCCATTGATACACAAATGGACTTTGAAAAAGAAGTAGTAGAATATTGCAAAATTGTACTTAAGCCGTATAACGAAACCAATACTCTTAAAATTGACAGTCCGTTTGCAGTTGCCATTGGTTCTATAACAACACGTCGCACCTTTCTCAATCCAAACCCTGCTTATACTGAGCTCATATCATCGGGCAATATAGAGCTCTTAAAAAACGAAAACTTTAAAGATCAACTTATTAATTACTACCAAGAGCTAGAACGCATAGAAAAGATTATTGATAAGAACAATACCTTCTTCTCAGATCAACAATTTTCACCCACTATGTTTCAGCTAAGTGCTAAAGATGATAGAAAAGAGTGGGATAATATTTTTAAGGGTTACATGAGAAAATATAGTGGTGATAATCCGCTGACAGATGCTAATATAAAACACTTAACTACAATAAGTGCCAAACTTTTAGCAGATGAAAAAAATGAGTTGATTTTTATCAATCATGTAGACGAAAAACAGGGAACGGCTATGTACCATGTTTTTTTAATGCTTGAGTTTAAAGCGCAAACCAAGAAATTATTAGAAGCTGTAAAAGAATATTAAAATCCCCAGTAAATTCTCCCCTCCTTGGAGGGGACTGAGGGGTGGGTTTTGACTATTTATTAAAATACCACCTAGAATAAGGCTGTTTGCTCAATTGCGAGTTATAATACTTTATCTGCCCAGTAACCTC
>CAYGUZ010000378.1:0-2495 GCA_964353215.1 uncultured Flavobacteriaceae bacterium | reverse complement strand
GAATGGGACTCAAATTTTGGAATTTTGTACAAAAAGAAATCTGACAAGACCCAACAGTTGGCATTTGAGGCATTATTTAAACAAGTATGGAATAAAAATTGGTTTGCAGGAGTTTATATATGGCAATGGGACCACCGGAGCACAGCAGAAGGAGCGACAAAGAATCTGGACTTTTCCCCGCGTTTTAAACCCGCTGAAAACGTAATCGCAAAATGGTTCGGTAAAGTTGCTAAAAAAGAGAAGCCATAAACACAATAGATATTATTACCCTTAGTGCAATAATCCTATTTGCTCGACTTGGTTTTAGGGGCTATTCGAAATATTAAGAAATGAAGATAAGTTCGACTAGTTTTAACTCGTACAGGTGCTGTGAGCTCCTAATTTTACTTCAAAAATTATACTTTGAGCGTGACAGAACTAAAAAGTAAAGTTTTAATGAGGATATTTTCATTTTCGGTTGTTCTATATACATAACCTTAATAGAAAGAGTACTTAACCTCTTAAAACAATTAAAACACGTAAAATGAAAAAGAATTTAATTTTTAGTTTTTTTCTGGCTTCAGCTTTATTTTTTATAGGCTGCTCAGACGATTCAAATACCAGCAGCGAAACAGGTAGATTAAGTGTACGCTTAACTGATGCCCCCTTTCCGTACTCTTTGGTAGCCGAGGCAAATGTGACGATCTTCAAGATTGAGGCAAGGCTTCAATCTGATGATACCGAAGAAACTGATGACGCTTCTTTTGTCGTATTAATGGAAGACGAGATAGATACCAACCTTTTAGAACTAACCAATGGTGTTACCGAACAATTGGCCGATATAGAAGTACCTGTCGGGACCTATGACTTATTTAGGGTATATGTAAGAGGCGTAAATGTGGTATTGACCGACGGTAGAACATTTGATTTAAAGGTGCCAAGTGGTGAACAGAGTGGCATAAAAGTATTTATCAAGCCTGGCCTCACCGTTGCAGGCGGACTTTCTTCAGATTTACTGTTAGATTTTGATGTAAGTCGTTCTTTTGTGGCAAAAGGAAATACAAAAAGAGTTGATGGTATCAACGGGTTCAATTTTAAACCAGTCATAAAAGCAAGTAACATAGCTACCTCAGGTTCTCTAGCCGGCACAATCACCGCAATAACCGAGGATGTGGAAACAGCCCTGGAAGGAGCTCAAATTTCAGTAATCGTTGCAGACACCATAAACACCTCTGCATTTTCAGACCTCGATGGAAATTATACGATCATGGGTCTCAACCAAGGAACTTATAAAGCTATAGCCGAATTGGAAGGATATATAGCCAGCGACACGTTAGAAGTAGAAATAGTGGCATCTAATAAAACCATTCAAAATTTTATTTTAGAGGAAGAGGCTAATTAAACTTATACCCATTAAAAAAATAAGGCTCGGCAAATTTTGTCGGGCCTTTTTCATTAATATTGATATGTATTTTCTTCGATAGCTATAAGATAAAATGTATGTATATACCACATTATTACAGAAATGAAAACATAACAGAGGTAAAACAGTTTATTCAAGAAAATAGTTTCGGTATTCTTGTAAATCAAGTTGATGGAAAACCATGGGCAACACATATTCCTTTAGCGTTGGATCATGATGAAGATGGTAGGGCTTTTTTGGCAAGCCACATTTCAAAGGCGAATCCGCAATGGAAAGAGTTTGAAAAGCAACCTGAAGTATTATGCATATTCAATGGCCCCCATTCATACATCTCATCATCATGGTATGAGGAAGAAGAAGTGCCAACTTGGGATTATATTGCAGTTCATGTATATGGTAAACTATCAATTCTTAGCGAAGAAGAAGTTATGAAGTCGCTACATAATTTGGTGAACAAGTATGAGAAAGATTCTGAAAATCCCGTTTCGCTGCATGATATGTCTTCGAAAACCTTAAACCAAGTAAAAGGAGTAGTAGGCTTCAAAATTGAGATTAAAGATATACAAGCCGCATTTAAGCTTTCGCAAACGAGGCAACAAGACCACACTTCGATAATTAAAAATTTAAATACCAAAGATGTAACATCACAAGAAATTGCTAGACATATTGAAAAGCAATCTAATTTAAAATAGACGAAGCATGTTAACAAGTAAATTTTGGCAAGCTTTTTTTGCCTTGGCCCCTATCATAGTTTTCTTTGGATTTTTTATAGTCTACTTTTTATTTATTTTTTCCATAATTTCAAATATCGAAGACTTTGAAGGGAATGGAAATATTTCCGCTTCTTTAATTCTTGGAAATGTTGTCTGGTTTTTTGCCTTTATTATTTTGACCATTTTAATTTCACTTGGCAGTCTTATTTTCTACATCGTTCACGCCGTGCAAAACCCCAATCTAAAAGAAAACAACTTATTGGTTGTTTGGGTTTTACTTTTTGTATTTGTTGGCGGAATAGGTCAACTCATCTATTGGCTGGTCGAAATTGTGGGCAAAAGAAAAAGCTTGACCACTTAGCAGGTGCGTACTTCAAATA
>CAYGUZ010000377.1:0-2499 GCA_964353215.1 uncultured Flavobacteriaceae bacterium | reverse complement strand
CTATTTAACAAGGCGTGAATGCGAACAATCAGTTCTTCCATGCTAAAAGGCTTTTTTAGATAGTCGTTACCCCCATGTTCAAAACCCTCAACGACATCTTTGGTCTGCGATTTCGCAGTAAGGAATATAATCGGGACATGTTTGTCATGAGCCCTGATCTCTTGAGCAAGTTCAAAACCATCTTTTTTTGGCATCATCACGTCAAGTACCAAGAGTTCAGGTTTTTCTTTGAGATAAGTCTTTAGGGCAGTTTCACCATTTTCACAAAAAAGAACTTCAAAATTTCGAGTTTCAAGACTTTCTTTTACGATTTGCCCTAACGCCAATTCATCTTCTGCCAATAATATTTTAATCGGTTGACTCATAAAACAATTTTAAAAATTGTATTTGTAGTATCTGGCACGAGTGAAAGTGAGCCATTGTGTTTTTCAACTATTTTTTTAGCGTAAAAGAGACCTATTCCAAAACCTTTTACGTCGTGCCTATTACCAGTAGGAACACGATAGAACTTGTCGAATATTTTTTCACCTTGGTGTTTATCTATTTTACCACCGTTGTCCGCAACGGTTATCTCTACGGAATTCAACAACGAGTTAAGATTGACCTCAATGATATCTCCTCCATATTTTATGGCATTATCTATTAGATTGGCGAGCGCATTCTCAAAATGAAAAGGGTCAACCTGTGTATTTAAAGTAGTACTATTGCTTTTAAAAGAAATAATCTTTTCTGGAGAAAGCATTTTGTATTTCTCGACCAAACCTTTTAACATCATTACCAAATCTATTTCTTCTGTATTTATAATAAGTTTATCACTGTCTAAAGTCGCAGTCTCCAGTAATTTTTCTACCATCAAATGCAATTTTTTAAGCTGTTGCCCAGAAATATTGAGGTATTTTTCGGTCTTCGATTTATCGTTTGCCCGATTAAAATTTTTGATGCCCTCTATTGCTGTTGAAACAGTTGCAATCGGGGTTTTAAACTCATGGGTAATATTGCTTATAAGGTCATTCTTTATTTCTGCCAGTTCTTTTTGCTTATTAATAATGTGCAGTAAGTAAAACAGGCAGGCAATTATGCAGGCTGATAACAATAATGACAGTATAATGCCCGTAAAACTTTTTTTGAGAATGCTTTTGGTCGGGTTAGTGTAGTGCAGTTGTAATTTTTGATTGGCCGGTAAATAGGTAGATTTAGAGAAAGTAGAAAGGTGTAAGTCTTTCTGTTGTTCTACTTTGTAACTATCATAAATTGTATCATTTTTATAATGATTTAATCCAAAACCTACGTCTATTTTTTTTCGTTCCAACTCTTTCTTTAAAAGCGAATCCATGGTTTGAAAGCTAATAGAATCTTGATTAATAGAGATTGTTAGCTTATTAAATAAGCTGGATAGATTATGAATACTATCATTAATCGTTTTTGCTTTTATGCTAGAAACACCACGGACTTCATTAACTCTTACTGAAGATAATATGATAGCTGTATCACTCATCTTACCATCTAAGATGTTAAAATCGTGATTATGTAAAGAGTCTGAATTCTCAATGAATTTAATAGTACTGATTTTAGTTTTAGTGTTGTTGGTGTCAGTTTCAGAATGGATCTGTTTTAAATCAAGTTTAGTGATAAAATCCCCCATTTTTTTTCCAACCGATTCGTAATCAGTGAACGATGAGTCGGTATAGGTGAATATGTCAGTCTTAACAAAATCAGCGTAATAGGCCTCTACCGCGTTATCTAAACTTATTTGTACCTCATTGAGCAATCGTTGTTTATTGGTGTTATAGTTTTGAACGTTCCAATAGACCTGTATGCCAATTGTTATTACGATGGTAATCGTAATAAAGTACAGTAATGCTTTATAGTGTTGCTGTTTCACATTTCAAAAGTAAGCACAATAAATAGGCGTAGGGTAATCGGTTAACACTCGTTAACACTGGTTAACCTTGTTTTCGATACAATACTTTCAAATTTGTTGACATAATCACAAAATAGAAAACCATGAAAAAAATCACCATTCTTAGTACCGTATTAGTGCTATTACTTTCTTTTCAGTCTTTTGGTCAAGAAGAAAAAGAAGTATATGCGACAGTTAATAGTCTTGGGTTCGAAGTCAACACATTGAAAGAATTAAAATCTATTAATTGGAATGATATGATAGCTATGTTTAAAGAAAATGCCCCACAAGACTCCATTGCCGTATCGGTGAAGGTGAAAGATTTAAAATTGAATAACAAAAACAACCTTGTAATTGATAATATGAAGGTATTGGTTACCGGAATATCTGAAAATAAGAAAGCGGTAATTGAGCAATTAGCAGAAAAAACCGATAGAATGGTCAAGGCCATTGAACGAATGACTGAATAGAAATATTCATTTGTAAATAATAAAAATAACTAATAATGAAGAATACTTTTTACGCATTTATGATTTTGCTTTCTATAAAATCATTTGCACAAGATTTTACAGGTTCCGCCATTTACAAGACCGACATGA
>CAYGUZ010000376.1:0-2520 GCA_964353215.1 uncultured Flavobacteriaceae bacterium | reverse complement strand
ATATTTGCCCCCTCAAATTTAAATCTGCGGATTACTGCAGAAATTAAAATTTTGAATTATGAAAAGATGGATCAGTTTTTTAGGTCATCTGGTAATTATTGTGGTTTTGACCAGTTTTGGAAAAAACATAACCAATCAGAATGTTGAAGTTGTTACGCTTCCTGAAAGTGCAAGGGTAGTTGAGAACACTCATGTAGAATTTCCTAGGGCGCAAGAATTAGCAGAGACGTACTTCACAAACACTATTTTCTTAAAGAACGGTTTTCAGGGTTTTAAAGAGGCTATCGCTTTTAAAGAATCACAAGGACAATACGGTGTTGTTAATACGCTAGGATACTTAGGTAAGTATCAATTTGGTGCTAATACATTAAAACTGTTAGGAGTTTATGATACCAAGAAGTTTTTGAGCGACCCAGTTCTTCAAGAGAATATTTTTGAATTGAATGTCTCTAGAAACAAATGGATATTAAGAAGAGATATTAAAAGGTTCGTTGGAAAACGTATTAAAGGAACGACTATTTCAGAATCGGGAATTATAGCTGCAGCGCACCTTGCCGGAGCCGGCAATGTAAAAAAATACCTAAGGTCTTATGGAAAGACAGACTTTTCAGATGCTTATGGTAGCACAATTGCTTATTACGTGAAGAAATTCAATGGTTATGATATTTCAATGATAAAATCGGTACATAACCCAAAAATTTAGTACGAGACGGGAACAATAGAAAATCCTGAAGCAATTTTTGCTTTGGGATTTTTTTTATGCCTGAATAATAAAGATGGTAGGTCTTTTGTGCAAATCTACCGTTACTTTTCGCCAATCGTTGATCGATTTGGTGTATATCGTTTCGGTTTGAAGACTAATGTCGGCTGCTATACACAGTTGCGTATGGGGCTGAAGTACTTTTAGTAGTTCGGTAAGTAGTTTATCGTTTCTATAAGGGGTTTCTATAAAAATCTGAGATTGACCAGTTTCTTTTGACCTACGTTCAAATTTTTTAATAACGCTTCTTCGCTCGCTGTTGTCTATGGGCAGGTATCCATTAAAGGCAAAATTTTGACCGTTCATACCACTCGCCATCATTGCCAATAAAATTGAAGAAGGCCCAACTAAAGGAACCACCTGAATTTTTTTATCATGGGCTATACGCACAACATTTGCCCCAGGGTCGGCAATTGCAGGGCAACCCGCTTCAGATAATAGTCCGACATCCAATCCTTGAAGACAAGGGCTAAGATAGTTGGGGAGTTCTGAGGGGTCGGTAAATTTATTTAAGGTCTCAAAATGTAGTTCTGGTTGTGATTTACTGGCGCTCACGGCCTTAATGAACTTTCTTGCCGTCTTTTCATTTTCGGCGATGTAATAGTCAATATTCTCGATTGCCCTTTTTATCGATATTGGCAAGACTTCAAGCGGAGGGCTGTCTCCCAAGGTGCTTGGAATTAGATATAGTTTACCAAAAGTGCTACTGGGGTTAGTTGTTTGCATTTCCGTTAAGTTTTTCGGCTATGGTATTGCAGGCTTCTTCAATAAGTCGAAATACATTTTCAAATCCATCTGTACCTCCATAATAGGGATCTGGAACCTCTTTTAGTTCGCCATTAAGTTCGCCCAAAAGTAATTTTACTTTATCCTTTTGACTATCATTTGAAGTTTTGGCAATTATATTATGATAATTATTCTCATCCATAACATAGATAAGGTCAAAAACCTCAAAGTCCGTTGAAGAGAATTTTCTGCAAGTTTGGGTAGAAATATCTATCCCGTATTTTTTTGCAACGGCTATAGACCGCTGGTCTGGCCGGTTACCCACGTGAAAGCCGGCTGTACCGGCAGAATCAACATAAACAGTAGCAGCATTTGTCTTTGATTGTAATATACCCTCGGCCAATGGAGACCTGCAGATATTACCAAGGCACACCATCAAAACTTTGGTCATGCTCAAAGTGATTAGGTAAACTTCTTGTTAAGGTCTTCAATGTACTTTCTGAACTGCTTGTCGGTTTCAGCTAGGTTGTCTACTGTTTTACAAGCATGCAGTACCGTAGCGTGATCACGTTTTCCAATCTGAGACCCTATACTTGCCAAAGAAGCTTTTGTAAACTTTTTGGCAAAGAACATTGCCAGTTGTCTCGCCTGTACGATATGACGCTTTCTTGTTTTTGATTGAAGCGTGGCAACATCCATTTCAAAATAATCGGAAACTACTTTTTGAATGTAGTCTATTGAAACTTCACGTTTTGTATTCTTTACGAACTTTTCTACGACCTGCTGTGCAAGTTCAAGGGTAACTTCTCTTTTATTGAATGAAGATTGGGCTATTAAAGAAATAATGGCACCCTCTAACTCCCTAATGTTGGTTTTAATGTTTTTGGCAACATGGTCTATAATGTCATCGGGCATTTCAACACCATCTCTGTAAAGCTTGTTCTTAAGGATAGAAACCCTGGTTTCGTAGTCGGGGGCTTGCAATTCTGCCGATAGCCCCCATTTGAAACGCGACAGTAAACGTTGTTCGATAT
>CAYGUZ010000375.1:0-2529 GCA_964353215.1 uncultured Flavobacteriaceae bacterium | reverse complement strand
TAACAATGGTGAAAAATGCAAACTGATGGAAGAAAAATTAATGTCCAAAAAAAAACCAGCTTATGCAGTTAAGAAAAAACTTGATAGGTATTTAGGTCGTTACAATCGAAATATTGAAATCCCTATTTTTTATGATGATCTTCTCCGTTTTTCAGGATCCGTTGCAGTATATGATAATGAAGATAATGATACACTCTGGGTAAGGGTATTTTACTCTGATTTTGAAAGGCAAGAAATCGATTTAAGCCTTAAAAAAGTATATTCGATACTACATTCTGATGGTAGTGAACGAATTTTGGATTATCTTAATATCGATGCTATTGATTACTGCACTTTTGGCAACTCAAAACCTTTTAGAATCAAGGTTAGAAATATTTTAAATGATAATTACACTCATTTTTATGTAAAGAAAACCGATGCTTCAAGAATATATGGTTTAGAATTGGAGCACATGCTTTCACCGTACAATTTAAATTTTTTGGTTTATAAAGACACGTTAATTGAAGAGCATATTGCGGGTATTCCCGGTGATGTATTTATTAAAAATGTACTCCCAAAATGCACATCATCAGAAAAAGCACAGTTGGCCAAAGAGTTTGTCAAGTTCAATGAACGTTGTATGATTCGTTTATTGGGAGATATGCGTTCGTACAATTATGTCATTGTACCGGTTCATGACTTTGACCATGTGGTTTATAGAATTAGGGCAATTGATTTTGACCAGCAATGCTTTGAGGGTAAATTAAGGGTTTATCTACCTCAATTTTTTAAAGAAAACTATAAAATGGTAGAATTGGTTTCAGAAAAACTTCAAGAGTATTCTGTTGATCAATACAAAATAGAAGAACGTTCTATCGTTGCCAAAAGAATCATAAGTTCAGGAAAAAGAATTAAACAATTAGTGGGTGCCGCAAGAACAGATAGAATTTCGCTGCCAGAGAATATTGAACGCCTAAAAAAAGAAATTCATGAGTTTACGATGGATGTAGAGTTTAAAAAATGCAGAACAATGGGTGAGGTCTTAGAAACGGCCTTAGATTTTGTAAAGCGCAATTACGAAGACGTTAGTATGAAGCAGCTGATCGATAAAAAATTTTAGCTCTTCTGTTCTTTGTTAAAATAAACGAGGTAATAATACATCTGTCGTTCCTCGTCCCATCCTTTTTCAACAAATTTTTCTGCAGACTCAGGGTTTATAAAATCCATCTTGATCTGAATATTGGTATCAAGATTAATAACGTTTTTAATTTTTTTACGGGCATCAGAAACTGCCTTATTGGCGATATCAAAGTTTGATATGTCTTCAATACTGTACTTAGGGCCTTTTTCAACTTTATAATGTTTGAATTCTGGTATCAATTCAGGGTTTTCCATCACTTCGTTTAAAAAGCTACTCTCTTCAAAAGAATCGTTTTTGGCAAAGTGGTTAACGGCCCTATTCATAAAAAGTACCTCTTGCTGCTTATCTTCGGCGGGCAAGACTACGTCTTTTGCAAAGTTTTGACAGAATTTTAAATAGTTCTTGGTGTAAAAATTCTCATCGGTAAGGGGTTCTAGACCTAAGAAGTTTTCTAGCCAATATTTAGCATCGTACCTATTACTGTCTACTGAGAGTACTTTGTACCCTTCTTCTTTATCTTGGTTAAAGACCAGGCACCCTTTATCTAATTTATTAGTGTTTATCCCCTGACGGATTAGAATATCCAAATTTTGATTTTTTTCTTCGAACTGAAGAAAATCGTGTTTTAGCTCACTTTTAAAGATACCAACGGCTTCGGTTTTTTTGTTATCAATGACCATATCGGAAAAGTAAACGATATAAACCTCACCACTTTTGATATGGGGGTGGTTAGACTGTTCGTATAAATGCGTAGTTATTTTCTTTGATGTTGCATGTGCCTTTGAAGGGTCTTCAAAAATTTCAACAACGGCTTTGTACACCTCATTGAATTCTACATCTACTTCATTTGAAAACTTAAAATAGTTTTCTTCCTTTTCTCTAAAAGGTTTAAAAAAATACTCCTTAAGCAAGCCGGCCATTTCATCGTTGAGCGTATGGGGTTCAGCGGATAAAAAAATAGCTTCATTTTTATTTTTATTACCAACTCTGTGCAACGAAACACTTTCAATTTGGGCAGGATATAGGTTTAGCATTTAAATAAGGTTAATTTAAGAAATTAGGAATATTTTATTTCAATATGAGTTTGTAGGCAATCAAGACTAGTTCCAATTCTCATCAAAATCTAAGTCGTCATAACTCTCAAAGTTATCATCAAAATCCATTGTGGGTTTCGACTCAAAGCTTTTTTCTGGGGGAGAATCAGGTAATTCACCAAAACTAAAAAGTACATTCGGATAGACTCTGCCATCTTCTTTTTCAACAATATCGGCCAACTCAACAAAAAACGTCCACATACTCAAGAAATCATAAACATAGATGAGTTTAGGTTCGTTTTCCGTAAGAACATCGGATAATAAGGTTTCATTCATTAAACGCACAGATGCCGTGCCCTCACTCATATCAAACTG
>CAYGUZ010000374.1:0-2532 GCA_964353215.1 uncultured Flavobacteriaceae bacterium | reverse complement strand
TATCTCAAGAGCCATTAGATGGAATTATATGCTCAAACCTTTGGGATACAGCCCAAAACTTAGTAACAATGTATTTATCATTTTGATGGCATATTTTGCAAACCTTGGAATTCCAAGATCAGGAGAGTTCTTAAGAGCGACTGCCCTAACCACATACGAAGGTGTTCCATTTGAAAAAGGTTTTGGCACCATAGTCACAGAGCGGGTTATAGATTTGATTATGCTTTTAGTGATAATTTCAATCGCCTTGATCTTACAAACAGATATCATACTTGAGGTACTAAACGAAAAAGGTATTAATCTAGTTGGTGCTGCTAGCATTCTAGTTGTTGGTATTATTGGTTTACTAGTTGCTGTAAAGGTTATTAAAAAGTCTAATTCGGGGTTTGCCCTAAAGCTTAAAAACTTTTTAAGTGGATTGTTGGATGGAATTTCCAGCATCCTAAAAATGAAAAATAAATGGGCATTTGTTTTTCATACGCTATTTATTTGGGCATGTTACATCGCCATGTTCTGGGTCATTAAATACACTGTCCCAGAGACTGTAAAACTTACGCTCTCAGAATTACTGATTGCGTTTGTTGGCGGCGCTTTTGCAATGTCTACTACAAATGGTGGTATTGGCCTTTACCCAATAGCCGTAAGCACTTCGTTGGCAATTTTCGGGATTTCTTCAGTTTCGGGAGATGCTTTTGGTTGGATAATGTGGATTGCACAGACCCTTATGGTCGTAGTTTTTGGGGCAATATCTTTTGCATTACTTCCGTTATTGAACCGAAACCGATAATACTGATTATCAAAAGCCTAACAAATGAAGAAGTTGTTTTTGCCAATATTGGCATTATTTTGCTTTAGTGTTAACGCCCAAGTACAAAAAGAAATTTTTGAGTCATTTAAGTTACAAGAAAAAAGAGACGTTTCCTATTACTTTCCAGAAGATTATACAGAAGACAAAAAATATCCTTTAATTCTGGTTTTAGATGCCGATTACCTTTTTGACCTGGTAGTTGCCAACGCAAAATTCTACAGTAAGCACAACCGAATGCCCGAAGCCGTTGTTGTTGGTGTTCACCAAAGTAAGAACGACCTTAGATGGGAAGATTGCGACTTCGAACAAACCACAGGCTTACCCACGGAAAAGGGAAAATTGTTCTACGAATTTTTGGGCACTGAGCTTATACCATATCTTGAAACAAACTATAAGATTGCACCGTTCAAGATGTTTATAGGTTATGATATCACTGCCAATTTTGGCAACTACTTCTTATTTAAAGATAAATCATTGTTCAACTCTTACTTGACCATATCTCCTGTTCTGGCCACTGAAATGGAAAGTAGGGTGCCCTCTAGATTATTGGATTTAGACCAAGAAATATTTTATAATGTGGTTTTAGAAAAAGAAAAGACAGAAGATCGTCAAAGAATGCTTCAAATGGATAATGCTATAAAATCGATTTCTAAAGAAAATATTCATTACTTCTTTGATCAATATGACGAACCGGACCATATTTCAATAGCCGCCTATGGCGTAAGTAAGGCTTTTGACAATGTATTTAAATTATTCAGGCCTATAAGCCCTAAAGAATACAAAGAGCAGATACTTAAATCAGAAGAACCGGTATTTAAATATCTACAAGACAAATACGACCGTATAGAAGACTTATTAGGGTTTGAAAAACAAGTTGAGCTCAATGATGTCATGGCAATTTATGCGGGTTGTATCAAAAAAGAAGATTATGAATCATTAAAAGAACTTTCTCAGGTTTGTAAGAAATTCTATCCCGAAACTATGATGGGCTTCTATTTTGAAGGCGAATATCTTGAACTGCTCGGAGAGCCTAAAAAAGCAAAAAAGGCATTTGAAAAAGCGTACCAAATGGAAGAGATAGATTTCTTGACAAAAGACCTTGCCATTGAAAAATTGGATGCCCTTAAAGCTGATTTTGGTTTTTAAAATCTAGAACTTTAAACTTATCTTTAGCCAAATTCCTCTTAGGTTTATGGCCAAAACCAAAACAGCTTTCTTTTGCCAAAATTGCGGTACCCAGTATGCCAAATGGGTCGGGCAATGTACTTCTTGTAAGCAATGGAATACCATTGTTGAAGAAATCGTGCAAAAAGACGAAAAAAAAACTTGGAAGACTAGTTCAAGTACACTTCAAAAAGCTTCGAAACCACTTCGGGTCAACGAAATAAACAGTGACAAAGAAATTCGATTTAACACTCAAGATATCGAGTTTAACCGTGTTTTAGGAGGAGGACTTGTGCCTGGTTCTTTAACACTTCTTGGTGGGGAACCTGGAATTGGAAAGAGCACACTCTTACTACAAATTGCCTTAAAATTAGCATATAAAACACTTTATGTTTCTGGCGAAGAAAGCCAAAAACAGATAAAGATGAGGGCAGAACGCATTCATCCCAGTTCTGAAAATTGCTTTATCCTTACCGAAACAAAAACACAGAACATCTTTCAACAGATTGTGGCATTAGAGCCCGATTTGGTCGTCATTGATTCTATACAAACACTACATT
>CAYGUZ010000373.1:0-2548 GCA_964353215.1 uncultured Flavobacteriaceae bacterium | reverse complement strand
CTCAAATACGGCGCATTTAAGGTCTATTTGTAACAATGCGTGTATTTTTGAGTAAAATTAGAAAGATGCAGCCCATAGAATTCTTTAGAGATGAGTTCATAGATTATCTTGAGAAAAAGGTTCAAACAAAAGAACCGAAAAACCTATACGAACCTATTGATTATATCTTAGGTCTTGGTGGTAAGCGATTACGGCCTGTGCTTGCGCTATTGACTACAGCACTATTTGAGGGTGATTATAAAAACGCTTTGGATGCGGCCCTGGCGATTGAGGTCTTTCATAATTTTTCTTTGGTGCATGACGATATTATGGATGACGCCCCTTTACGCAGAGGAAAGGTAACGGTGCATGAAAAGTGGGATATCAACACCGGTATTCTTTCGGGCGATGCCATGCTCATTAATTCGTATCAGTATTTTGAAGGATATTCAGATACCACTTTTAAAGAGTTGGTACAGCTTTTTAGTAAAACGGCTATTGAAGTGTGTGAAGGCCAACAGTATGATGTAGATTTTGAAACCAGGGATGATGTTACCATACCTGAATACCTGAAAATGATCGAATATAAAACCGCCGTTTTGGTAGCTACTGCCATGAAAATGGGTGCAATTATAGCAGGCAGCTCTAAAGAAAACCAGAATTTGGTTTATGAGTTTGGTAGAAACTTGGGAATCGCCTTTCAGTTGCAAGATGATTATTTAGATGCTTTCGGAGATCCGAAAACCTTCGGCAAGCAAGTTGGTGGTGATATTATTGAAAATAAGAAGACATTTCTATATTTAAGAGCTCTAGAATTATCCAGTGCTGCTGAGCGAGAGACCATATTGCATCTTTATTCGATAACGCCTAGTGAACCCGCCGAAAAAATTGAGGCCATAAAAACGGTTTTTGAACAGAGTGGTTCGGTAAATGCAACAAAGAAAGAAATAAAAGACTATACACAACGTGCTTTTGAGTGTTTAAAACAGCTAAATCTGCCAGAAGAACGAAAAGAGATCTTAAAAATTTTTGGCGAGAACTTGATGAAGAGAACGGTTTAAAAAAGCCGCGCAAACAAAGCCTTTACAAAAGGCCATTTTGGGCATGCCCAAATAATTTGCAGCTCTTCCCAGAAGGTGGTTTCTTCATCTAAGAACTTAAATATCAATTGTGGTTTTCTCTTTTTGAACATGGCCTCGAAAATAGAAGCTCCTATATGGTTGTCACTTTGCAGAATGTCAAGTAGCAATAGGTCGTAATACCAAAAACGTGTTTTTCTTGAGAAATCGGATAAAGATTTGCCCACTTTTAAGTACGTGACCAACTCCGTTACTTTTTTGGTAGAGTTGTAGAAGGTATACCCAGTACTTGGCTTGGCCCAACCACCAGCAATACCGATATTTAAAATGTTTTCAGAATTGGTCTTAGAAAAGTCAAAACAGGTCATAGGTATATTGCCTTGTTCAACTTCGGTAATGGTATAATCAGCTACGGCTAGTTTATCTTTCAAATACGATTTTATCGCATTTTCATATTCCTCTTTTTCTAAAGTGTTTTCTGAAAAAAGCGTATATTCTACCAAGGCCTGGTTTTCTGAAAAAGGCAAAACATACATGAAACGGGTATTGCCTTTTTGAGGAATGGAAAAGTCCATAAAGGTAGCTCGCTCAGCATTGAACATGGGCTTTTTAGTTTTTATAAACCAACCCAAAAAGTGTTGTTGTAGTACCGGATATTTAGTTTGATTTAAAATTTTTTTGTAGTCAAAAAGGCTATTAAATACTTTTTTTGCAATAAATGAAGAGCCTTCTGTTTTTACCTGCACCTCAGCTTCTTTCTCAATTATGGCACTGACTTTTTCTTGGATAAAAGTAATATTGGCATAACCCATTACCTTTTCAAGATAATGATCATAGAAATCAATACCTCTAAGCATTTTGTATTGATACGGATCTATTGAGGTGGCTAGTTTGAGCTTGTTACCTGCAAAATAGATTTCTGGCCAAGTTTTATGAAGAATAGTATCAAATTTACCCGATGCATTTTCCCAAAAGCACCAAGTGCGGTCATTGCTATTTTTTATATCCTTGTCAAGAATTAAAATGCTTTTATTAGAGAAGAAATCATCACGCCCTATAGCATCTGCCAAAAGCAAACCGGATGCACCTGCACCGATGATGATATAATCGTAGTTGGGCATTTGCTAAAAATACGAATTAAAAAACCACGACTGTTTATGATTGGTTACTGACTTTTTTAACGCCGCGCTATATGGAACCCGGGAGCAAACTAGCGTTTGCTTTTCGCTAAGCACATAGCGAAATCTTTTGGTTTTGCTTTTTCTTTTTTGTTCCAAAGCTAAATCCATAAGATTTAGCGGCTTTATAAATATACACAGACCTTTCGGTTTTGCCCTAAAGTCCGCATTACGTTTAGGCATTGTTGTAAAACGTTTTTTCTGCGTTATAATGGCACGTTTCTATTGTGCAAACATTGCATTCTCCTTTTTTTACTCAATATTGGCAAGTCCATCAACACAACGATTGCGTCCGAGTAAAGTCCATCTACT
>CAYGUZ010000372.1:0-2549 GCA_964353215.1 uncultured Flavobacteriaceae bacterium | reverse complement strand
CCTCTATATTAATTATTATAGTTTCTTTGCTGTTTTCCGCTTTTTTCTCAGGAATGGAAATTGCGTTTATTTCTGCGAACAGAATTCATATCGAAATAGAGAAAAAGCAAGAAGGTTTTCTTGCCAAGCTATTAACTTGGCTGACCGAAAAACCATCCAAATTTATTGCAACCATGTTAATTGGCAATAATATTGCCCTAGTGGTTTATGGGTTTTTTATGGGCGATGTCTTAATGGCATGGTTTCAGAATTTTCTTCCATCGACTTCTAATCTCATAAATCTCCTTTTCATAGATTTTAAGCTCTTGACCCAAACGGTTATTTCAACCCTTGTTATTTTAGTAACGGCTGAGTTTTTACCCAAAGTATTGTTTCAGATATATTCAAACACCTTGCTTAAGGTGCTCGCTGTGCCTGCATATGTTTTTTACTTGTTTTTTTATCCGATTTCATGGTTTGTTATAAAAGTTTCCGACTTTATTTTAAAAACTTTTTTTAGAACCGATGGTGATGAAGTACAGTTGGCGTTTACCAAATTAGAGCTGGGCGATTATATTACGGAGCAGATGGAGTCTGTAGAAGAAGAGGATGATATCGATTCAGAAATCCAGCTTTTTCAGAATGCATTAGAATTCTCTGAGGTCAAGGCAAGAGAAGTAATGGTGCCAAGAACAGAGATTATGGGGGTGGAGCTTCACGAAACGCCAAAGAACTTGACAAAACTATTCACGGAAACCGGATATTCAAAGATTATAGTCTATAAAGATTCCATAGATGAAATCATTGGCTATGTGCATTCTTACGAGCTGTTTAAAAAGCCTAAAACGATAAAGAGTATTCTGCTTCCGGTAGAGTTTGTTCCAGAAACCATGCTAATTCATGAGATATTGAACGTACTTACCAAACGCAGAAAGAGTATTGCCGTAGTGCTTGATGAGTATGGCGGTACTTCGGGTATTATGACTGTCGAAGATATTGTAGAGGAGCTATTTGGTGAGATAGAGGATGAACATGACACCACTGATTTAATTGAAGAGCAGCTCGATGGATCTACCTATAAATTTTCGGCACGTATGGAAGTAGACCATATCAATGAGAACTATAAGTTAGAATTGCCAGAGAGTGATGAATATGAAACTTTAGGCGGACTTATCATGAACGAAACAGGTGAGATACCTGAGCAGAATTCAGAAATAAAAGTAGAAAACTTCCTTTTTAAAATCCTTGAAGTATCTAATACCAAAATAGATTTGGTCAGCGTTCATGTTTCAGAACCGGAGCAATAATTTGTAACTGGTATTGCCAAAGCATTTATCAACTATTTTTTAGCTTTCTTTTTTGAAAAGAAAATGGTATTTTCGCGCACTAATTTGAAAGAAAACACGCGGTAAGATGGCAATTCTAGGGAATATAAGAAAACGAACTACGGTACTTATTTTAATTATAGGTCTTGCGTTGTTCGCATTTGTAATATCAGGGATTTTTACAGGAAATGATAGTGGTGCTAAAATAGGTTCTTCGGTGGCCGAGGTCAATGGAGAAGATTTATCCATTGATGAATTCCGGCAAAAGGTAGAGCAAGCTTCTAGAAGATATGGAGCTAATTTTTCATCTACCCAATTGGTAAATACAGTGTATGACCAAGAGATAAGAAGTGCACTACTGAATCAGCAGTTCGAAAATTTAGGCATTACGATCGAAAGCGATCAGATCGTAGAGTTTGTAAAAACTTCAGGATATGCACAGATTCCTGATTTTCAAGATGAAAACGGAATCTTTAATGCAGAGATTTTCAAAAGCGCTATCGCAGATTGGAAGGTAAACGATCCATTACGTTACGATGCTTGGTTACAAGACGAGAAAAATATTATGCAAGCCGCCAAGGAGCAGTTATATTTTAATTTAGTCAAGGCGGGTGCTGGCGCAACCTTGAACGAGGGAGAGTTCGATTACAATCTTACGAACAATAAGGTAGACGTACAATACGTTCGAGTGCCTTATACTTCAATTGCCGATAGTACCATTCAGGTTTCTAAAAAAGAAATAGAAGCTTATGTAAAAGAGCATAAAGAAGATTACAAGCAAGATAAGGCAAGAGATGTGCGTTTTGTATTCTTTGAAGAGAAACCTTCTCTTGAAGACGAGAATGCCGTTAAAGATGGTCTGGTAGCCTTGTTGAACGATACTGTAGAATATAATCAATCTACGGATCAGAACGATACTATTGCAGGTTTTAGAAAGGCCACCGACATGGCTGCGTTCTTGGACCGCAACTCTGATTCTAAATACGATACTATTTTTAAAGCTAAAAAAGACCTACCTGCGGTCGCAGCAGATTCAATAATGAGTTTAAAAGTAGGTGAAATTTATGGGCCATATCGTGACGGAGATTTCTTTAAGTTATCTAAAATGATGGAAAGAAAGCCCAATGGTTCGGTAAAGGCCAGTCATATTCTTTTCACATATGAAGGTGCGACTAGAGCAAATCCAGATATTAAGAGAACAAAAGAAGAGGCAGAAGCAGAAGCTAAAAAGATTTTGGCTGAAGC
>CAYGUZ010000371.1:0-2550 GCA_964353215.1 uncultured Flavobacteriaceae bacterium | reverse complement strand
TTTAAAAGAAACCCCGAAGTTAAACTTCAGGGCTATATGTTTTCATAAAAGTAGTCATAAACCTTCTTTGTTCAAAAGTAGTGGCTTTAACTATTGATAAAGCAATGGTTTTTTCTCTTTTACACCTTCTATTTTAAAATATTTTATTCGATTACCTTCTATATAGCTAACGACACACTCATCGGCTGAAATTTCAAAAGGAAATTTCTCTTGTAATTTTGGGGGCTGATTACCAACTTCTTGCTTGGCGTCTTCATGCATAATAATATCCTGTTTTTCAGAATTTACCTTCATAAAATTTGCTGTTGCAATCCAGTTACCCTCCCTAGATTCCAAATTGATATCGGCAATTTTACCTCTAAAAAAAGCTTGTTGCATCTTCATGTTGTCCATGTTCTCTGAAAGGACAGGTATTTCCAGTTTTATTCCAGACCCACTTTCAGGCCTACCTCCAGTCCATGATTGACAAGTAGCTTGGCCCATTTCAAAGGGTACATTTTTAACCAGTTTTTTTTGTGATGAGCATCCTGATAAGGAAAAGACCATTGCTAAGATTGTATAGGTAAAGATTCTCATATGTCTCATTTAACGATTATAAAGATACTAAACCAAAAGTAGTGCCAAAATTCGGTTTTACTCTTTTCCGTTACGATTAATATATTTTATATCTTGTTGTTCACCTATAAACTCAATTTCTCTGCTAAAATGAAAATATCAATTCTAAAAATAGTTTCTTTATTTATTGTTACCGCCCAGTTTTCCTGTAAAGAAATAGTAAAGGAGGTTGCCGTAAAACCTCGCCCCAATATTATCTTCATTATGTCAGATGATCATGCCTATCAAGCCATTAGTGCATATAGCAGTCATTTAATTCAAACTCCTAACATTGATAGAATTGCCAAAGGAGGTATCACCTTTACGAACGCCAGTGTTACGAACTCAATCTGCGCACCTTCTAGGGCAACTATTCTTACTGGAAAACACACCCACATTAATGGGAAGACAGACAATCGACGGCCTTTTGATACAACGCAGGTTACTTTCCCTGAAATATTTCAAAAAGCGGGTTACCAAACTGCTATGTACGGAAAATTACATTTTGGCAATAATCCAAAAGGCGTCGATGATTTTATGATTCTACCTGGACAAGGGAACTATATAAATCCCGATTTCATTACCAAGACTGGTGATACTATAAGAAAAGAAGGTTATGTGACCGATGTTATTACAGACTTAACGCTCGAATGGCTAGAAAAGAAACGAGATACTGCAAGACCATTTATGTTGATGTATCTACATAAAGCACCACACAGACCGTGGTGGCCAAGACCGGATAAATTTGAAGAATATCTGTCTAAAAAATTTCCTGAGCCAACCTCTCTTTTTGATAACTACGAAAATCGAGGTACTGCGGCAAGAACAGCAGAAATGAACTTGCTCACAGACATGATGTATAACCATGATAGTAAAATTCGCCCAGAACTGACAAAAAAAATGAACCCTCTTCCGCTGGTTCCTGAATATGAAGGAGGTTTTGACAAACCTTATACTGACAGAATCAATGCAGAACAAAAAGTAGCGTACGACCCTATTTTGGATAAAATCAACAAAGATTTTGAAGAAAACTGGCCCAAAATGACCAATAAAGAGAAAATGAGCTGGAAATATCAACGCTATATGCAAGATTATTTGGCCTGTGTTTCTTCTGTTGATGATAATGTTGGTCGAGTTCTGGATTATTTAGATGAGAACAAGCTGACTGACAATACTATAGTGATTTACACCTCAGATCAAGGGTTTTACTTAGGGGAACATGGTTGGTTTGACAAAAGGTTTATTTATAATGAATCATTTAAGACTCCTCTTTTAATTCGTTGGCCAAATGAAATTAAAGCAGGAATATCTAATGAAGAAATGGTGCAAAACTTGGATTTTGCCCAAACAATGCTAGAAGCTGCACAAATTCAAGCTCCAAATGATATGCAAGGGGAAAGTCTAATGCCCTTATTGACATCTAACGACGCAGATTGGACCCGTGATGCGGTATATTACCATTATTACGAATATCCCGCGGTACACCAAGTGAAAAGGCATTACGGCATTGTAACTATTGATTATAAATTGGCCCACTTTTACTACGATATTGATGAATGGGAACTTTATGACCGTAAAAAAGACCCCAATGAAATGAACAATGTCTATAATGACCCAGCTTATACCGAAATAGTTGCTGAGCTTAAATTAAAGCTGGATGATTTAAGAGAAAAATATGGTGATTCTGATGAGTTGAACCAAAAATATATCGATATTCATAATGCCAGTAATATTGATTCTCCCTTAAATAAGAAATAGCTTAAAATACATTTTCAAATTTTATTCAGAATCCTTTAAAACCCTCAAATCTTCTAGTTCTTTCTTAATTTGTTTTGCTATAAATAACCCTAATACCAGTGATATCACAATTGAGGATATTACAATATAGTTATAGAAGCCATTGGACTTACTATATTTAACTGGACACAAAGTTAAGAGCGTGTTGGCTGTTTAAAT
>CAYGUZ010000370.1:0-2558 GCA_964353215.1 uncultured Flavobacteriaceae bacterium | reverse complement strand
TTCAATAAGTTTGGCATCAATGTCAAAGATACCTCCTTAACGCGCCAAGGCGATCCATAAGATCTTTATGTTGATCTGTAGTTACCATATAAAATGTTTAGAGCAAAAATAGGCTTTGCACTATGGCTGGGCAATCAATTTTGTATAAATTTAGAACTCCAATAAAACCAAACATGAAAAACAGCTTGATTTTTATTTTTGCCGTGGTATTTTCAATTTCATCTGCACTTGCCCAAAGTTTTGACAAAACCAAGGATTTTCAAAAATTTAATGGCTATTTCAACTTTTACTATGATGATGGTAATGATAAGATGTACTTACAAGTAGATGATTTAGAAAAGGAATTTCTCTACGTATATTCTTTAAGTAGCGGTATCGGTAGCAATGATATTGGTTTAGATAGGGGACAACTAGGTAACGAGCAGGTTGTATTTTTTAGAAAAGTAGGAACAAAATTGATGCTCGTTCAGCCCAATCTAAAGTTTCGTGCCCTCACTGAAAACGACTTAGAACGTAAATCTGTTGAACAGGCCTTCGCAAAATCTATTTTACATGGATTTAAGATTATTGAGGAACAGAAAGGAAGCTATTTAATTGATATCACTGATTTTTTAATGCGTGACGCCCATGGTGTAAGTGGCAGGTTGCAACGTAGTAAGCAAGGTTCTTATAGCCTTGATAAAAGTAAAAGCGCCCTGGCGTTAGAGCGTACAAAAGCTTTTCCGAAAAATGTAGAATTCGATGTCACTTTAACTTTTAAAGGAGAACCCAAAGGAAATTATATTAGATCGGTTACACCCAATGCAAATTTGGTTACGGTTGCCCAGCACCATTCCTTAATTGAATTACCAGATTCAAAGTATAAGAAACGCTTATTTGATCCAAGATGTGGGTCTTATCCTTTTTCATATTATGATTATGCTACTCCAGTGCAAGAGCCCATTTTAAAGCGTTACATTACAAGGCATCGTCTAGAAAAGAAGAGCCCTAACGCCGAACTTAGTGAAGCTGTTGACCCTATTGTTTATTATTTAGACAATGGTACGCCAGAGCCTGTGCGTTCTGCATTGTTGGATGGAGGACGTTGGTGGAATCAAGCTTTTGAGGCCATCGGCTATAAAGACGCTTTTCAACTTAAAATTTTACCAGATGATGCGGATCCAATGGACGTACGGTATAATGTAATTCAATGGGTTCATCGTTCTACGCGAGGTTGGAGCTATGGCAGCAGTATAACCGACCCAAGAACGGGTGAAATCATGAAAGGGCATGTGAGTCTGGGTAGTTTACGAATACGGCAAGATTTTTTAATAGCCCAGGCGTTGATGAACAAACCTTTTGCCGAGCGTGACGATAATTACCAGCCTATGTTAGAAATGGCCTTGGCTAGAATACGTCAGCTATCTGCACATGAAATTGGCCATACTTTAGGCTTTGCCCATAATTTTGCGGCAAGTACCAATGGCCGGGCTTCCGTTATGGACTATCCTCACCCTCAATTCAAGTTAATTGGCGATGAAATTGACTTTTCAGAGGCTTATGCCGTAAATATTGGTGATTGGGACAAAGTAACGGTGGCATATTCGTATTCCGATTTTCCAAGAAATTCTGAGCAAGAAGAATTGCAGAATATTTTGAAGGATGCTCAAAATGCAGGTTTGCGATATATATCCGACCAAGACGCAAGGCCAATGGGAGGCGCCCATGCTTTGGCACACCTCTGGGACAATGGAAAGAATATAAGCATGGAACTCGAAGAGGTTTTAAAAATCAGGAAAACAGCTATCAACAACTTTTCAATAGATAATATTAGGAGGGGAGAACCAAACTCTGTCTTAGAAGATGTTTTTGCACCGCTTTATTTTTTCCATCGTTATCAAACAGAAGGAGTAGCTAAAATAATCGGAGGGTTGGATTATAATTATACAGTCAAAGGGGATGGTCAAAAAACCGTATCTATGGTACACAAATCAACTCAAGAAGAAGCCCTTAAAAGTATATTTAAAACCTTAGATGCTGCACAAATTGCCATCCCCAAAGAAAAGTTAGCATTGTTTCCACCAAGGGCAATCGGCTATGACAGGTCAAGAGAATCATTGAAAGGAAAGACTGGTGTTTCTTTCGATGCGCTTTCTGCGCCAGAAACTGCCGCAGATATGACCCTAGGATTATTACTGCATCCAGAACGTGCCTCTCGACTTATTCAACAAAAAGCAACAGATACCGATAATCTGGGTTTGCAGGAGGTTTTGGATGCGCTTATTGATAATACCATTAATAAGTCTATAAAAGACCCATATTTAAATGAAGTACAACAAAACATTAATTTTAGGGTGTTGTTACATATAATGAATTTAGCTGCCCATAAAGAAGTACATCCTCAGGTAAATGCATTAGCAAATCAAGCGCTTCGAAACCTTTCTCAGAAAATTGCTTTAGCGGGGTTAAAAAATCCGATTAAAGCTGAGATGTCTCGAAGAATAAGTGATTTTTATGCACATCCTGAGCAGTTTCAGGTTATTCCAACACCTACAATTCCTGATGGTTCACCTATAGGG
>CAYGUZ010000369.1:0-2558 GCA_964353215.1 uncultured Flavobacteriaceae bacterium | reverse complement strand
AGAAGCAGGACTTAAATTCTAAATCAATATGTACCAGAAATACAAAAATGTAGAAATTGTTAAGCCAGGTGGTTTAGATTTAAAAGACCGTTTAGTTGGTGTACAGCGAGTAACAAAGGTTACTAAGGGTGGTAGAGCATTCGGTTTCTCTGCAATAGTTGTCGTTGGTGATGAAAATGGTGTTGTAGGTCATGGATTGGGTAAATCTAAAGACGTGGCAACAGCAATCGCTAAAGCAATAGAAGATGCAAAAAAGAATTTGGTGAGAATACCTTTGACCAAAGCCACACTTCCTCACGAACAAAAAGGAAAGTTTGGCGGGGCTAGAGTTTTTATCAAGCCTGCATCGCAAGGTACAGGGGTAATTGCCGGTGGTGCTGTTCGTGCGGTACTTGAAGCAGTAGGAATTCACGATGTACTTTCAAAATCTCAAGGTTCTTCAAATCCTCACAACGTGGTAAAAGCGACTTTTGATGCTTTATTGCAATTAAGAGATGCCGGAACTGTTGCAAAACAAAGAGGTGTTAGTTTAGAAAAAGTATTTAAAGGATAGTAAGTAATGGCGAAGATTAAAGTAAAACAATTGAAGAGTGCCATCAAGAGACCTCAGAATCAAAAGAGAACTCTTGAAGCATTGGGACTAAGGAAAATTGGCCATGTTGTTGAACATGATGCAACACCTAACATCCTTGGTATGATAAAGAAAGTTGAACATTTGGTTTCTACCGAGAAATCTTAAAGAATAGATAGAATGGATTTAAGTAGTTTAAAACCAGCAGAAGGAGCTATAAATAGAGACGGAAAACGTCTTGGAAGAGGTCAAGGTTCAGGTAAAGGTGGAACTGCGGCTAGAGGTCATAAAGGAGCTAAGTCTAGGTCTGGTTATTCTAAGAAAATAGGTTTTGAAGGTGGTCAAATGCCATTACAAAGACGTGTTCCTAAATTTGGTTTCAAAAACATCAATCGTAAAGAGTATCAAGGTGTAAACTTAGATAAGTTACAGACTTTAGTTGATAACAAAGCGGTTAAAGGAGAAGTTACTTTTGAGACTTTGGTAGAGAACAGATTGGTAAGACAAAACGAATTGGTTAAAATTTTAGGTGGAGGTGAATTAAAGACCAAGCTTAAAGTTTCAGCTCATAAATTTAGTGCATCGGCTAAAGCGGCTATTGAAGCTGCAGGTGGTGAAGCAATAAATTTATAACGATATTTTATTATGAAGAAATTTATTGAGACCATATCCAATATTTGGAAGATTGAAGAGCTAAGGCAACGTATCATAATTACGCTTGGTTTGTTGTTGGTGTACCGTTTCGGTGCCCAAGTAGTACTTCCTGGTATTGATACAACTCAATTGGCAAATTTATCTGCGAATGCAGGTGATGGTATTTTAGGTATTCTTAACGCTTTTACCGGAGGAGCATTCGCTAACGCGTCGGTTTTTGCATTGGGTATTATGCCTTATATCTCAGCCTCAATTGTGGTTCAATTAATGAGTATAGCAATTCCTTATTTACAAAAATTGGATAAGGAAGGCGAGAGCGGTAGAAAGACCAAGAATCAGATTACAAGATGGTTGACTATTGCCATTTGTATCGTACAGGCTCCTGCTTATTTATACGGTTTAGGAGCCCTTGGTGTTCCTGACAGTGCATTTGTTTTGGGTAAAGGTTTAGATTTTATTGTGCCCGCGGTTATTATTTTGGTTACAGGTTGTGTATTTGCAATGTGGTTAGGTGAAAAGATAACTGATAAGGGTATAGGTAACGGTATATCATTATTAATAATGATAGGTATTATTGCTACAATGCCACAGTCTTTTGCTCAAGAAGCAGTTTCTAGATGGAATGGTACCGGTGGACCAATGCTTATTATTGTTGAAGTGGTTATTTGGTTCTTAGTAATTCTCGCCAGTGTATTGTTAGTAATGGCCATACGTCAGATACCCGTGCAATATGCAAGAAGAAGTGCATCTGGCGGTTATGAAAAGAACATCACCGGATCAAGACAATACATACCATTAAAATTGAATGCTTCTGGAGTAATGCCAATTATTTTTGCACAAGCGATAATGTTTGCTCCTAGTTTAATAGGTAGAACTTTTAATGATACGGCTTTTGGTCAATGGATGGAAGTTCAATTTGCAGATATTTTTGGTCTAGCGTATAATATTTTGTTCGCTGTGCTTATTATAATATTTACCTATTTCTATACTGCGATTACAGTTCCAACGAATAAAATGGCTGACGATTTAAAAAGAAGTGGTGGTTTTATTCCTGGTATACGTCCCGGTAAGGAAACAGGAGATTATTTAGATAAGATAATGTCATTAATAACATTCCCTGGTTCGGTGTTTTTAGCCTTGTTGGCAGTATTGCCAGCAGTTGTAGTTAAGCTTATGGATGTACAGGCGGGATGGGCACTGTTTTATGGAGGTACATCATTACTGATTATGGTAGGTGTTGCTATTGATACTGTGCAGCAAGTGAATTCGTATTTATTGAATAGACATTACGATGGTTTGATGAAAACCGGTAAAAATAGAAAAGTAGCATAAT
>CAYGUZ010000368.1:260-2562 GCA_964353215.1 uncultured Flavobacteriaceae bacterium | reverse complement strand
GTGCAAAACAAAGCGGATGTTTTGAATTTTTCCGTTTGAATTTACCTTGAAGTCTCTAAGCCCATAATTACTGAGTTCTATGGGGCTATCCATAAAATAGTAAAGGTCGGGAGCCCAATATAAGTTCTCTTTTTGTTTTTTTAATTGCGTAGCAACTTTCCATTTATAGTCTTCGGGAGTATCAAAAGAAATTTCAATAGGGCGATTCTTCAACGAAGGGGCAAACATGAAACTTGCAGGAATGTTAAGATGGGCATGGGTTTCATCGATTTGAGAGTAGGTGCCATCTCCGCGATTTGCAAATAGAGTATATTGAATGCTTACTTCTCCATCGTGACCGTAAACGTCCCATTGATAAGGGTTTGGTCTATGAAAAGAGATTTCTTTCCCTTTGCTATCCATTGCCTTAAAATCATAAACGTTTTTTGCAAAGGAGTGAAAAGCGTACCTGCCAGGAGAACTATTGGCCATACGTATAGACAAGGTGTCTGTAGTTATGGTGGGAAAAGTTAAAATGAACTCACCTTCGTGATGAACGGCATTATCAAATGAAACCTTGTAAGAATTGGTTTGGCCATTTAAACTTACAAAACAAAAAAGTAAGGTGGTCAAAATGGTTATTTTACGCATTGTTCACTATTTAAATAAGATTGCTTGATTTTATTTACTCCATCAATTCCAAGAGTGCGGTATCAAAATCGTTTTCTAAAATAACTTTACCGTTTTTTACGACAACTTCGGTCTCGGAATAGGTATCGTATAACTTAGTGCCTTCACCAAAAAAGCCTTTGACCCACAAAGATTTTTTGCCTTTGGGCAAGTCGAGGCCAACGGCTACTTTATCCTTATAATCACCATTGATGTACATTCTAGAAAATACATAAGGCGCTTTTGCCAAGCGTTTATGCTTACCGGCGCCGATAGCTGGGTGATTAGCTCTAAATTGCCCCAATTTTTGCCAGTGCTTATGAATTTTTTTAATCTTAGGAATACTATCTAGATCTTGCCAATTCATAAATGAACGCAAGGTGGCATCACCTTCTGTGCCTTCTATACTTAAAGGTCGAGAAGTCTCGTCACCATAATATACCTGTGAGGCTCCCGGGGTCAATAATAATACATTTGCCGCGTAAAAAGGTTTTTTACGCTCTTTATCAAATGGGCTTCCATCGTCATGTGATGTTAGATAATTTACTACACTTTTTCCGTTCAACTTGGTGTTGAGCAAATAATTGTACTTTTTAAAAATGGCATCATAATCTTTGGCAGCGTCTGTTTTTAACTCAAAATTGATGAGGCTTTGGAATCCATTTTCATAGTAATCTACTTTTTTATCTCCAAAGTCGAACAGCCTACCTGAAGAAATACCATAATTGTATACTTCGCCCACCATGTAAAAAGGATTATTATCCAATACTTCATCAGGATGTTTCTTTTTCCATGTTTCAAAGGCATAATCGGCTTCTTTTCTCAGCTCTGCCCACGCATTTTCATTGACATGCTTAACGGTATCTACTCGAAAGCCATCTACCCCAAATTCATTAATGTAGTCGGTTAGCCATTTTATGATGTAAAACCGGGGTGCCCTTGGATATCCGGTTCTCTCGAAGAATAAATGCAGCTCATCCAATTCTTGGCTCAAGCGACCTTCTTCTTTCCATTTTGCAAGAAGTGCATCAGGTAACTCAACGGGTTCATCCGATTCCGTTAAAATATCGGGTAGGTTTTTGACCAGAGTACAGGCCGTAGTGTTTTCATAAGTAGTAAACTCACAAGTAGGCCCCGTTCTTACCCAATTATCTGGCCAAACAGGATCCATTTCGGTTACCGGGCCAGTGTGATTCAATACTACATCGAGCAATATTCTAATTCCCTTGGCGTGCGCGGTTTTTACAAGTTTTTTTAGTTCTTGTTTGTCACCGAAATTGGGGTCGATGGCGGTCCAATCTTTTGTCCAATAGCCATGGTATCCGTAGGTTTTTCCGGTCCCTTCATCTACAACACCATGAACCTGTTCGACCACAGGGGTAAACCAAATGGCGTTAATACCAAGATCCGTAAAGTATCCTTCTTTAATCTTTTGGGTGATTCCTGCAATATCGCCTCCCTCAAAACCTCTTAAAACAGCGGTAGAATCTGTTCTAGAGAAATTAACATCATTATCCGGATTTCCATTGTTGAAGCGATCCGTTAATAAAAAATAGATGTTGGCACCTTCCCAAAAAAATGGTTTGTTGTTTTCTACTGCTTCCTTCACCTCAGCAATTTCTTTTGACTCTTCAATAGCTTGCTTTTGAACTTT
>CAYGUZ010000368.1:0-250 GCA_964353215.1 uncultured Flavobacteriaceae bacterium | reverse complement strand
CAACATCGACAATGCGATAAGTAGTTTTTTCATCTTCAGGGAATTTGTTTAAAGCTATAAAATGCTTACCGAAATATAAAATTTATTTATAGCGACATAAACCCTTGCAGTGAAGCTTTTGATATCTTATGATTTTGGGATTGGAACTACTTCCTATTCAGAACTTTATATTCTTCATAACAGCTGCTGATGGCATCTAAAATCTGAAGGTCGTTAGCTGTGGTGATAAATGATTTGGAGTAATTACAGT
>CAYGUZ010000367.1:0-2566 GCA_964353215.1 uncultured Flavobacteriaceae bacterium | reverse complement strand
CTATAAAAATAGTTGTTTAACTATTTTTTACTTAGTATGTTTGAAATCTAAAATTTGAAGTGATGCAAAAACTAACAAACAAAGAAGAAGCGGTTATGAAGATTCTTTGGAAGCTTGAAAAGGCTTTTGTAAAAGAAATTCTGGCAGAAATTACAGGCGATAAACCGCATTACAATACGCTCTCAACTATTGTTAGGCATTTGGAAGAAAAAAAATATGTTGGCTACGAGGTATTTGGCAATACACATCGCTACTACCCCATTATTACCAAAGAAGACTATAGAAAAACCTTTGTAAATTCTACCATCGCTGATTATTACGATAACTCTTATAAAAGCTTGGTTTCCTTTTTTGCCAAAGAAGAAAAGATTTCTGTTGAAGAGTTAAAAGAAATTATTCACCTTATCGAAAATAAAAAGTAATGGATACGCTCTTCATTCATCTCTTAAAGTCTTCGTCCATTTTATTGGTTTTCTTATTAAGCTATCACCTTTTTCTCAAGAAAGAGACTTTTTTCAGCGGTAATAGACTCTTTCTATTATCTGGGTTGGTTATCGCTTTACTGTTGCCTTTTGTAATCATTACGAAAACCATTATCGTTGAACCTGTACCCTTGGCTCAAGGTTATCAATACCTTGTTGAGCAACCAATTAATACTACTTCAGCCCATAGTTTGCTGAGTTGGAAAACAATTTTAGCTATCATCTACTTTGCCGGTGTGCTCTTTTTTTTTACAAAACTCATTATTCAGTTAAAGACCATTAAAAAGATTAAAAAGAAAAGTGAAGTGGTCAAAAATAAAAGTTTTTTTAATGTAAGAACGAAAAAGAACATTTCTCCCTTTTCCTTTTTTAGACATATATTTTATTACCCAAATCAATTTCCCGAAGAGGAACTTGACACCATCATTGCTCATGAAGAGGTGCATGCCAGGGAATTACATTCAATAGACATTCTTCTTACCCAAATGCTTCTTATAGTACTTTGGTTTAATCCGGTTATATGGTTTTATAAAACCATTATAAAGCAAAATCTAGAATTCTTGGCCGATGCAAAAACCTGCAAAGCTGATGAAAATAAGAAGTTTTACCAGTATTTAATGCTCAAGCAAGCCGTTGGAAATCATCAAATTTCAATCGCAAATCCATTTTATAATTCAATAATCAAAAAACGAATAGTCATGTTAAATCAAGGTCAATCAAAATCAATCAATCGTCTTAAACTTTTAGTCGTACTTCCTTTTCTTGGTATTTTCCTTTTTGGGTTCAACACGAAAGAGGTAGTTAGATTCGCAGAAAATCCGGTAAGTTCAAGTACAAACAAAGAGGATACGCCAGACTCTACAAGTCCTGAAACTCAACTTGACCCTGCCAACTTTATTCCATTTACGAGTACCGAAACGGATAAAAAAACAGGACTAGAAAAAAAGATGCCTTATCGTTCATCGATTAAGACGATAAAACTTTCTATTGATAAAAATACTACCGATCAATCTTTAGCTAAAATGAAAGAAGATTTGGCCAAAAATGGTGCGGACTTTTCATACACCGTTGTTAGAAACAGTAATAAAGAAATAATAGACATTAGTATTCAAATAAGTGGTGAAGGAACTAATGGAAAAAAGTTTAATGGAAATTACAGTACAAGTTCCGATGCACCAATAAATCCAATTACCATTCTTTACGATGATGAACGTAACGCGGTCTCTTTTTGGAACAGCAACGCTGCCAATACCAAGATTAAAAAGAACAACACGATGGTTTGGATAGATTCTGATGAAGATGGAGACAGTCCCAAAAAAATTGAAATCAAAAAAGCAAATGGAAAAAAAATTATAACCTTAGACGTAGAAGAGATAGATGAGGAAGAGTTAGAGGACATGAACATCTTTCATAATGACGATAGCAGTTCTAAAAAGATAAAGTTCTTTATAGACTCCGAATTTAATGACAGCGAGGAAGGCAATGGTGGTGTTTTTATTATTAAGAACGATGATGACAATGAAACAAAAATAAAAGTCCGTTCTACTTATTCAGAAGATGAAAAAAAAGAGCCTTTAATTTATATTGATGGCAAAAAAGCCACCAAAAAACAAATGGCAGAATTAAAATCCAACAAAATAGAATCTGTAAATGTTTTAAAAGGATCCTCTGCCAAAGAAAAGTATGGTGCTCTTGGGGATGATGGTGTGGTTGAGGTTACCACAAAGAATAAAAAGATTATTGTCGTAGGAAAATCTGATGATGTTGAAGCTAACGAAGATGAGAATGTTTTTGTTATTAATACAGATAAAGCAGGAGACTACGATAATGACATAAAATTTGTATCTAAAGGTCCTAAACCAATTTTTATTGTGGATGGTGAAGAAGTCAAAAAATTAAAAAACACTGATCCAGGTGAAATAGAGTCCATTAATGTTTTAAAAGGCAAAGCAGCAAGAAAAAAATACGGAAGAAAAGGTAAAAATGGTATAGTAGAAATTACTACGAAAAAGAAAAACTAGCTCAAAACTACTTCCGAATTAGTCGAAAACCAGTCATTAAATTGACTGGTTTTTTTAGTTACA
>CAYGUZ010000366.1:0-2569 GCA_964353215.1 uncultured Flavobacteriaceae bacterium | reverse complement strand
GGCCTAGAAAGAAAAAGGTATTTGGTTTTAGAAATTCAATACAAAACCGGAATCCAAAATAAAAGATCATAAAAATCTTGAAAGAAGTACCATTTTTAAAGTAATCGGCTTGCTTTTGAAATCTTCGAATCCCAATAAAAAGCAAAAGCAAAAATACGATTTCATATAGTGCTATGGGATGCCGATTCATACCATCTCCTAAATCTATGCCGATAAAGGAAGAAGTGACAGTGCCATAAGTGAATTCTTTTACCCCAGCCAAAAAACAACCCACGCGACCTATGATAATACCCAAAATAATGGGAAGGGTAAACAAATCACCTGAAGATTGTTTTTCCCCTATAATTTTTTTGGCAAGTTCGACTCCCAACAAACCACCGAAAAGTCCACCCATGATGGTTTTGTTGTTAAGAATGGCCAACCAACCCTGTTCAAGATGTAAGTTCGGATTTTCTAAAAAGGCAACAAATCTAGAAAAGAAAAGTGCACCGAAAATAGCACCGATAATGATTGACAATCTATTGTTCGATGAAATGGGATCAGCACTCTTCTTTCTAAGGATTACATAATACCGAAAGGCTACAAAGAAGGCCACATACTCTAGTATCAGGTGCATGTTCAATTTAACACCGAATAGCATAGGTTCAAATGGGAGGTCTATTCCTGCCATTCGGCAATGAACAAATTCGTATCGCGGGTGCCGCCATTATTGCGGTTACTTGAAAATGCCAAGTATTTACCATCATTAGAGAAAACAGGGAAAGCATCAAAGGTTTCCCCATGGGTGACACGTTCAAGGTTCTTCCCGTCAATATCAATAAAGTACAGATTAAACGGGAATCCCTTTTCGGCTTCAAAATTACTGGAAAACAATATTTTTTCTCCTGAAGGATGAAAAAACGGACTCCAGTTGGCATTACCTAAAAAGGTCAATTGCTTTAAATCCGACCCGTCGGCATTGCAAATGAATAGTTCCATTTCAGTGGGCTCTACAAGTCCGTCAGCTAATAAGTCTTTATATTTTTTGATTTCTTCAGGGGTTTTTGGTCTAGAAGCTCTAAAAATTAACTTGGTTCCATCGGGGGAGAAAAAAGCGCCGCCATCATACCCTAATTCATCTGTAATTTGTTTTACATCTGAACCATCTAAATTCATAGTATAGAGTTCTAAGTCGCCACTTCTATCCGAAGTAAAAACAATTTTATCGCCCTTTGGAGATACCGTAGCCTCAGCATCATACCCTACTTCATCTGTAAGTTGTGCGGTGATGTTTCCTTCTAAATCGGCCACAAAAATGTCGAACGAATCATAAACAGGCCAAACGTAATTCCCGTTTTTACGAAGAGGAACCTCTGGACACTCCTTATCAACTAAATGCGTGGAGCCGTAGACATAATGTTTATTATCGGGTAGAAAATAGGCACAGGTGGTACGCCCAAACCCAGTACTGATCATTGGTGGCTTTTCGTCCTTGAAATTCTCGTCGATATTCATCAAAAACATCTGGTCGCATTCCATTCCCCAATCTTCATTGTTCGATTGAAATATCATTTGTTTGTCATCCCAGCTCCAATAGGCTTCTGCGTTGTCACCGCCAAAGGTGATTTGACGAATAGATTTAAAATATTTTTCCTCAGGATAGATGAGTGTATCACTTCCTGCCATCAAAGAAGTTGCTTTTTCTTTTTCTGGAGCAGCTTCCGTTTTCTTGGGTTCTGACTTACAGCTACCGATTAGAAATAGAAGTAGTAAAACAAAAGGAATTCTCATTTGATATGTATTTTTAGTGAAACACCAATTTTAAGAGTTTAAAACGAATTAAAATCAGAAAGTTGAACTAACCCTGAAAACTTCAAGGGTCTCTTTATATAGTATCTTTACTATTGTGTTTATGCAAATATCATGAATAGAACTGTTTTTTACCTGCTAATAATCCTTTTTATATACTGTAACCCAGAACAGCCGAAAAAAGTTTCTTTGAAAGACGACGTCGCCTTTTTAGCGGCCGATAGTCTTTTAGGTCGTGAAACTGGGACCGCTCAAGAACTTATAGCCGCAGGGTATTTGCAAAAGCGAATGGAAAGCATTGGACTAGAATCAAAAGGAAACGCTAACACTTATTTTCAGACCTATTCTTTTAAGCCTAAAACGGACCCGCATACCGAAGTGCAGTATATTTCTGGCGATAGCACCATTACAGGCACTAATGTCATTGGCTATGTCGATAATCAAGCGATGAAAACAGTGCTTATCGGAGCACATTACGACCATTTAGGAATGGGTGGACAGGGTTCGCTTTATGCGGAAGGAGAAGCAATTCACAATGGTGCCGATGACAATGCAAGTGGTGTAGCGGTGATGCTTCAACTTGCCGAAAAATTGAAAGACACACTTACGGGAAGCAATTATTTGTTCATCGCATTTTCAGGTGAGGAAATGGGGTTGTTGGGCAGTAATTATTTTTCAAAGAACCCTACGATCGATTTAGCTAAGGCCAATTACATGATCAATATGGATATGGTAGGCCGCTTGCGCGAAGAAAAGACGCTTTCCATAAGCGGAACGGGTA
>CAYGUZ010000365.1:0-2570 GCA_964353215.1 uncultured Flavobacteriaceae bacterium | reverse complement strand
CCTTGGGACTGGCAGATATCGTAAATAATACAATTGTAAACAATGACAATGAAATAACATTAACTAAAGAAGAAGGTCTTGAAGAGAATCCTATTCTTATTGCTAATACTTTAGATGTTGATGGCCAGAAAATTGGATATCTTATGTACAATGGATTCATAAGTGGTTTTAATGAACAACTTAATAATACTTTTGGCAACTTTGTAGCTGAAGGTGTTACTGATTTAGTTCTTGATTTTAGATATAACGGTGGAGGATCTGTAAATACATCACGCTTATTGGCAAGCATGATTAAAGGCACAGATACAGGAGATTTGTATGTAAGGCAACAGTGGAATAGTAAAGTTCAACCTTTAATCGGCAACGAAAATCTAGAAGACTTTTTTGCCTCTAGTGTATCTCCAGGAGGTCCATCTATCAATACCTTAAATTTAAATCGAGTTTATGTTCTTACAACTACTCGCACGGCTTCTGCAAGCGAATTAGTGATGAATGGTTTAGAACCATATATAGATGTTATACATATTGGTGAAAATACAAGTGGTAAACCATTTTTCTCAATAACTTTAGTAGATGACCCTGAAGGAGTAAGTGGTCCATATACTTTTGGAAGTGGTCAAAGAGTTGATGATATTAACCCAAATAATAGCTATGCCATACAACCCTTGGTTGGTTTTAACGAAAACGCTAATGGTTTCTCCGATTATACTGAAGGTCTCGTGCCAGATATCGTTTTGGAAGAGGATTTGGCAAATTTAGGGATATTAGGAAACGTTAATGAACCTCTTTTAGCAAGAGCGTTACAAGAAATCTCTGGAAGTTCTACTAAAATAGACTTTTCCGTTCAAATGCCAGCTAGGGTTATGACAGACTCCAAAATGTTTACACCAACAAAAGATAATATGTGGTTGGATAAAGAGTTAAATTTAAAAACTATTGAATAAATTTAAAAATCGGCCTATTCCACAATCATAAGTGGTATAGGTCGATTTTTTTGCTTAAAATTTAACTCGTTATAGTTTTAAATTAAAACCCATACGAGCGTTTATGCCTCTAGTAGAAAAACCAATAATTTCTTGATATTCTGTGTTGAAAATATTATCCACCGCTAAAAATATGTTCAACTTATCTTTAAGCACTTTGTGCTGCAAGTACATATTGATTAAAGAAAAAGCTTCCAATTCTACATCGTTAAATGTTCTAAAATCTGTATCTGTGCGCGCTCCTGTATGGTTAAAGGATACATTTCCACTTGTCTTTTCAGAAAACTCATACTGCAGCAATGCATTTAGTTTATGTTTAGGAATGCGTATGGCATTATCACCTTTACGCTCCGTAAAAGTATAATTTGCACTTAACGCAATCTTGGATGCCGGTTGCCATGCTACCTCAGTCTCGATACCACTTGCATCTATCTCTTCAGAAATGTTAATCGTACCAAAGGTAACCGGGTCAAAACCAAAGCCATTTTTTTCATTTCTATTGAAATAGAGTGCATTAAAACGTAATGCTTTATTGACCACATATTCAAAACCACCCTCAATAGTTCTATTATCTTCAGGCACTAAATTCTCATTACCACCAAAAGCACCAAATAATTGGATAAGATTAGGGGTTATATAAGAAGCGGCGTAAGAACCTAATAATTTCATATAACCGCCATCAGTTTTAAAAACAAAAGAAGGGTTGAAATTATATACAAAATTACTGCCATAGGTTGAGTGATTGTTAAAACGAACACCTGCATTTAAATTCAACCCAAAATCCGATACGTATACAACATTGGCATAAGGATCCGTTATCGTAAATTCAACATCATTATTTACATCAGCCTTATCCTTCAGATAATTCAACCCAATAACAGTGTAGAATTTATCATTAAAATTGTATTTATGAAAAGCATCTATCACCAAATTATTAGAACTAAACATATTGGGAAAAGCCGAAATACTCTCATTATCGTATTCGCTGATAGCCCCATTTATAGTTAAAGAACCTTTACCATACTTATATAGAGAACTTAAGCCCATTCGTTTTTGTTCAGAATTAAATGTATAAGGCGCATCTGACAGTCCAGAACTTTCATCAAACTCATTTTTTATTTTGGTTTGATTACCATAAACAGTAAGCCCAAAGGCTTTTGTGAATTGATAGCCAAGTTTAGCATCGACAGTGGTATTGGAAAATGGGTCTTCTTCATTGGTCTCTGTTACGAGTGCCGACATACCGTCTGCATGAGTACTGGACACCCCAACACTATAACTAAACTTATCAACAGTACCACTTAACAAGGCGTTATTTACAAAATTTCTAGCGTTAAAAGTTGGATTTTCTGCCGTCTGGTTGGTGCCAATACTGGACATCACATCTAAAGCTGCCTTTTTACCTGAGGCTTTTTTTGTAGTGATATTGATAACGGCAGTAGCCGCATTAGTACCATAAAGTGTGCTCGCCGCTCCTTTTATAATTTCTATGGATGCTATGTTGGCACTAGATAACAATCTAAGGTCATATTCTGTTGAAAACGATGATGGGTCAGAAACACGAACCCCATCAATATTAATTAATAC
>CAYGUZ010000364.1:0-2576 GCA_964353215.1 uncultured Flavobacteriaceae bacterium | reverse complement strand
TTTAATTTCCCCTTTTGCACTACGCGCAACGATTACGGCCAATTCGTTTTTAAAATTCACCATTTGCTCCGCAATACATTCTACATTGGGCAGGCCTTCTAAATCAGAAACCGAGCGCACAACTTTAACGCCCTGTCCGTCATAACCGAACTGGGCACTTTTCCATACAAAAGGAAGTTCTAAGCCGCCATTCGATATGCTATCCTCAATTTCTGAAGTATAGGCAAACCTAGTAAATGGTGAAGTGGGAATGTCGTTATCGGTATAAAACAGTTTTTGCGTTGCTTTGTTCTGAATAATACGCAATGCACTTGGTTGCGGGTAGACTTTTACCCCTTCTCCTTCTAATTTTTCCAAAGCATCGGTGTTTACATTTTCAATTTCGATGGTCAAGACATTTACGTCTTTTCCAAAATTGTAAACGGTATCAAAATCCATCAAACTACCCAACACAAATTCATCACATGCAATTTTGCAGGGTGCCTCTTTTGATGCATCTAAAACTTTGGTCTGAATGTCCCATTTTCGGGTTTCGTACAATAGCATTTTACCCAGTTGCCCTCCACCGAGAATACCTAGTTTAAAATCCGAAGAAAAATAGTGCATATTAAATCTAGTTGGAATATGGACAAAAATACATCGAATTCCCAAAAGGGTGAAGGTTTACGGCAAAAAGCACGTCTAAAAAATACTATCTTTGCCAACTGTTAAAAAAAACAAGAACACTTTGATTAAGCTACACGACAAGCTTTTTAAACCGTATCTGAGCGAAGCTGAAATTTTAGCCGCCGTACAAAAAATGGCAGATGAAATTGCTCATGATTACAAAGACGAAGTACCCATTTTCGTTGGGGTCTTAAATGGGTCTTTTATGTTTGTTGCAGATTTCTTAAAGGCATATCAGTTTCAATGCGAAGTATCTTTTGTGAAATTGAGTAGTTATCAAGGATTGACCTCTACAGGTATCGTAGAAACCTTGCTCGATGTTTCTGAAGATATTGAAGGTAGAAGTGTTATTATTTTAGAAGACATCATCGATACTGGCCGTACCTTGCAACAACTGGTGCATTTGTTTTCTAAAACCAATGTAAAAGAGTTTAAAATCGCCTCATTATTTTATAAATCTGAAGTCTATAATGGAGAGTACACCATTGATTATATCGGGCTCGATATTCCTAACCGATTTATAGTTGGTTACGGATTGGATTACAATGAGTTAGGCAGAAATTTAAAACAAGTATATCAACTAAACCAAACCCATATGATTAACCTAGTGCTTTTTGGAAAGCCCGGTGCAGGTAAAGGAACCCAAGCAGGGTTTTTAAAGGAAAAGTATAATTTAAAACATATTTCTACTGGAGATGTTTTTCGATATAACATGAAGAACGATACCGAATTAGGCAAGCTGGCCAAATCGTATATCGATAGGGGAGATTTGGTGCCCGATGAGGTAACCATAAGTATGTTGAAAGACGAGGTTGAAAAAAACAGCGACGCTGCCGGGTTTATATTTGATGGTTTCCCTAGAACAGCTGCCCAAGCGGAAGCCTTGGATAATTTTTTAGAATCGAAAGACATGCAGGTCGATGCTACTATAGCTTTAGAAGCAGAAGATGATATTTTAGTTGCTCGTTTATTGGAGCGGGGAAAAGAAAGTGGTCGTAGCGATGATCAAGATGAAGCTAAAATTCGTAACCGATTTGATGAGTACAACCAAAAGACAGCACCTTTAAAAGACTATTATTCTAAACAGGGCAAATTTCACGCTGTAAATGGAATAGGGGATATTGCAGAGATTACTGCCCGTTTGGCCAAAGTGATTGACGCCCTTTAAGCAATTCTTAATTATTATGGAATGCCAGATAAAGTAATAACGCCAAAATATGCATTTAAGAGTTGTTTGCTGGTGATTCTTACAATTTTGGTATTCTTAATAGGCTGCGCTTGCTATTTGATTTATACGTTTTACTTTGATGATTCTTTAGACTTCGAATAGTCTGAATTTAAAATACAACTATGACCGAAGGTAATTTTGTTGATTATGTAAAGGCGTTTGTAAGCTCAGGTAATGGAGGCAAGGGCTCCGTGCATTTACATCGCGAAAAATATATTACAAAAGGTGGTCCCGATGGTGGCGATGGTGGTCGCGGCGGTCATGTTATTATAAGAGGCAACAGTAATCTATGGACTTTGGTCACCTACAAGTTCAAAAAGCATTTTAAGGCGGGTCATGGTGAACATGGCAGTAAAAATAGAAGTAGTGGTGCCGATGGGCAAGATATTTATATGGATGTACCTTTAGGTACTGTTGTGCGCGATGCCGAAAGCAATGAAATTCTCTTTGAAATAACCGAAAACGGTGAGGAGAAAATTGTAGCGGAAGGTGGCATGGGCGGTCGCGGTAACTGGCATTTTAAGACCTCAACGAACCAAACTCCGCGCTATGCCCAACCGGGAATACCAGGTCAAGAGCAAAGCATAATCTTAGAATTGAAATTATTGGCCGATGTTGGTTTGGTGGGGTTCCCAAATGCGGGTAAATCAACACTACTTTCAGTAATAACTTCTGCAAAGCC
>CAYGUZ010000363.1:0-2576 GCA_964353215.1 uncultured Flavobacteriaceae bacterium | reverse complement strand
CTCCATATGCGTACCAGCAAAAAGAAGCGGTGTTGCCAAAAGTGGTTGTAGATAATAATTTTAATCCTTTTGCAGCGGTTAAAACTATAAGTAAGCAAGGTACTTCTTATAGAAAAAATAGTGTAGAAGGTTGGGAAAATTTATACGGTGATATTAATTCCGATAGCTTTAGCAGTATTGAATTTGAGTCAGATGGAAACACTCCTGAGATTTTTGAAAGTAAAGATGATACCGCCCAAGGGCAACAAGTTACCTTTCAATTAAAACGAAAGTATGTTGTAACAACCATTAAGTCGGGTATGGTGGTAATAGATCAGAGTAGGGCCCATCAGCGCGTGCTGTATGAAAAATTTCTTCAGGACATCACTGTAAAAGAAGCTGTTAGCCAACAATTACTTTTTCCGATAGAACTTAATTTTACGAAAAAAGAGATTTCCGTATTAGAAAATATAAAGGACAGTTTATCCAGTTTAGGATTCATGTTGAGTATTGGTCAAGATGCTATCAAAGTCACAGGAATACCAAGTTTAATGACCGAGAGTGGCATAGACTTAGTTTTACATGAGCTGTTGCGAGATTTCTCTGAAGGTTACGAAAGTGAGGGCTATTCGCAGGCAGAGCTAATGGCAAGAACCCTTTGTAAAAGTTTAGCTATTAAGACAGGTCAATCATTAGAACAAGATTCTCAAATTGCATTGGTAAATGATTTGTTCGGGTGTAAGGAACCAAACTTAAGTCCATTTCAAAAACAGACATTCATTACACTTTCTACAGATGAAATTGATACAAAATTTAATTAAATGGGAAGATTAACGGAAGCGATTAAACATCTTATCATAATTAATGTAATATTCTTTATTGCTACGCAATTATATGGGGATCAGTTATATCTATGGTTCTCACTGTATTTTCCAGAAAACGAAAATTTTCAACTTTGGCAGGTAATTAGCCATATGTTTATGCATGGTGGATTAATGCACATTGCATTTAATATGTACGGGCTTTGGGCTTTTGGTTCTCCATTAGAAAGAGCGTGGGGTAAGAACAAGTTTTTATTCTTTTATTTTTCTGCTGGTTTGGGTGCAGCGGCACTTCACTTGGCGTCTAACTATTACTTTTTTAATGACGGTTTAAGTGCTTTGGTAGAGGCAGGGGTTTCCAAGAATGAAGTCTTGGATATCATTTCTAGTGGAAAATATAGTCCGGATTGGTATAATATAACGTCTCAAGGTTCTGTTGATAGTATGATTGCAGCCTTTAGCACACCAGCTGTTGGGGCCTCAGGGGCGGTTTATGGTGTATTGGTCGCTTTTGCCTTTATGTATCCTAATGCAGAGCTTATGATGATATTTTTGCCGATACCGATTAAAGCGAAATACTTTGTACCCTTAATTATACTTGGAGATTTAATTTTTGGAGTTACAAATACAGGTACAGGTATTGCTCATTTTGCCCATATTGGAGGAGCGCTAGTCGGTTTTATAATGATGTGGTATTGGAAGAAGAATCAGTTTAATAAAAACCGTTGGAACTAGTATGGTAAATGGAGGTATAAAATATCAATTTGCTAGATTAAATATTGCTGAGAAGCTTATTGCCATAAACGTTTTGGTATTTCTACTCAACGGCCTTTCCATTGCTTTATTGGGGTTTTCTAGTCAGGGAATCGTGAAATGGTTTGAGTTGCCCGAAGATTTTATCACTTTCTTCACCCAGCCATGGTCTTTAGTAACCTATTCTTTTTTTCATGCTAGTATTGGACATCTTTTTTGGAATATGCTCATGCTCTATTTTACAGGCAAAATATTCTTGAATTTATTTGACAATAAACGTTTTACCAATGTTTATTTCTTAGGAGTACTATTAGGTGGTCTGCTTTTTATGCTAAGTTATAATGTCTTTCCGACCCTTACGGCCACCAATACCGCGTTGATAGGAGCTTCTGCAGGAGTTACGGCGGTTCTTATTTTTATCTGCGCCTATATACCTAATCAAGAGGTACGCGTTATTTTTTTTAATGTGAAACTATGGTATGTAGGCCTGTTCTTTGTATTGGTAGATTTGGTCCAGATTTCTTCAGGACAAAATATTGGAGGAAGAATTGCCCATCTTGGAGGAGCAGTTTTAGGATATCTTTACGCAAGACAATTATTAAAAGGCAATGATATCGGTATTGGTTTTACGAAATTGTTGGATAGTTTGTCGAATATTTTTAAACCAAGAGAAAAGAAAGCACCTTTAAAAACCGTTTATAAAAAGACGAACCAAAAAGGAACCAATAAAGCTGCTTATGACAAGCAGGCAAACCAACGAAAAATAGATGCTATTTTAGATAAAATAAGTAAATCCGGCTACGAAAGTTTATCAAAAAAAGAAAAGGATTTTTTATTTAAAGCGGGTAAAGAAAATTAATACTTTGAAGAAACTTTCTCTCTTTAATAAAATTGTTTTTGTTCTAAATGTCTTTTTTGCATTGACACTTTTGTCAATAGGCTTTACCTCTTATTCTCAAGAAAATAGCTTTACTCCATTACTTATATTGAGTTTATTTGTTCCGTTACTTTTTGTTGTTAACC
>CAYGUZ010000362.1:0-2577 GCA_964353215.1 uncultured Flavobacteriaceae bacterium | reverse complement strand
TCTTTAAATCTTGTTCTATTTGTACTATAAAACTTTCATATAATGGAACCGCTATTTCTGGTTTTGCAGCTTTCAAATATGAAGGTCGATTTCCTTTTTTAGTGCTTGCATGCAAGGTAAATTGACTAACAACAATAGCATCTCCATTAACCGATAAAAGCGAATTATTCATCACGCCGTTTTCATCATTGAAAATTCTAAGGTTTACAATTTTATTGGATAGCCATTTTACATCATCTATAGAATCGGCGTCTTCAATGCCTATTAAGATTAATAATCCCGTAGCGATTTCTGACACTAAACCTTCATTGACGGTCACACTCGCCTTAGAAACTCGCTGTATAACTGCACGCATTCTTATTCTTTATAAATATCAACTCGATAATTTTCATCTTCACCTTTCACCATTTGCACATAACTACGGTACCTGCTCCAAGTCAATTTATTCTCATCCAAGGCATCTTTTACAGCACATTTAGGCTCATCAATATGCATACAATTATTGAACTTGCATTCTGATTTAAGTTCAAAAAATTCAGGAAAATAATCACCGATTTCTTCTTTCTCCATATCAACGATTCCAAATCCTCTGATGCCAGGGGTATCAATAATCTGAGCCCCAAAAGAAAGGTCGTACATTTCAGCAAATGTAGTAGTATGTTGACCTTGCAAGTGTTGCTCTGAAATTTCTGCGGTTTTTAGATGAAGACCAGGCTCCAAAGCATTTACCAAAGTAGATTTACCTACCCCAGAATGACCAGAGAACATACTTACTTTTCCCTTCATTATTTCTTTGACCAGATCAATGTTAACGGCTTCCTTTGCAGACAACGCTATACATTGGTAACCGATAGTCTCGTAAGACTTCATTAAAAAATCGATTTCTGCCCGCTCATCTCTGCTATACGCATCTATTTTATTGAAAAGTAAAACCGCAGGTATTTCATAAGCCTTCGCAGTGACCAAAAAACGATCAATAAAGCTGGTAAATGTTGTTGGATTGTTCAGGGTAACCATCAAAAAGACCTGATCTAAATTAACTGCTATTATGTGTGTTTGTTTTGATAGGTTTACCGACTTTCTTATGATGTAATTCTTTCGTTCCCCAATCTCATGAATAACACCTATTGTTTCATCTCCTTTTTTTTCCAATTCAAAAAGAACATCGTCACCTACGGCAATCGGATTGGTACTCTTAATACCCTTTATACGAAACTTTCCTTTAATTCTACATTCGTAAAAATCACCGTCAATAGACTTGACGGTGTACCAACTTCCTGTAGATTTATACACAGTTCCGCGCATTAAATACTTTAATATTAACAATACATACAATAACAAAGAAACGACTTTCTTTTTATTCCTTTTTATAGTATTATTGAATTCTAAATAATTCAAAATCAACTTTACAATGAAATTCAAAAATCTATTTTTTACTTTTCTACTCTGTGCGTTTTCTAACTTTATCAATGCACAAGAAGTCATTACCAATGAAAGCATTATTCAAATGATGGAACTTGGTTTTGACGATTCTATGATTATAGACAAAATATATACTTCAGATGTAAAGTTTGATGCTTCTATTGCTGGACTAGGTGCCTTAAAAAAAGCAGGTGCGTCTTCAGAGGTTTTATCACTTGTCATGGAAAAATCGAAGCAGAACACAAAATCAAAAACAGGCATCTATTTTGTGAATGAGGATGGAGATGATGAATTGATACAACCAGCTGTTTTCTCAGGAAAGAATAGCAATCAAGTAGCTCAAAAATTAGTTTCGGGTTTTATCAACGCAAAACAAAAGGCGCGATTACCTAGAACAAAAAGTAACAATGTTATTAAAACCAATAGACCAGAATTTACCTTCAGGTTCAACCCTGCAACTACAGAGGTTGATAATCTTCAAAACACCCAAGGTAACCAGGCTGGGCTTTTAAATTGGTGGTTTAGAGTTGCAAGTAACCCTAATGAGTTTGTTTTAGTGCAACTTAAGGTTAGGGAAAAGCAAAATCTTAGAGAGGTAATTACTGGAAAAAGCAATTGGCTTTCTAGCAATGAAGGTGTTGACCCTAAACTTGCCATAGGTTTTGATATTGAAGAAATTGAAGGGAATGTATTTAAAGTAACACCAACCTCTCTTGAGCCAGGAGAGTATGCTTTCTTGTATCAAGGTCAAGTACCTCAAGGAAGACAGAATCAATCTGTATTTGATTTTTCGATACAATAGACAAAATATTAAGAACTAAAAAAAGCCTCGGTATTACCGGGGCTTTTTATATGAACCTAAGTTATGGCTAGGCCTTAACTATCTTTTCTTGATGGTTAATCGATTCTTGGTGAATTGCTTTAAACATGCGTAATATAAATTCTTCACTTAGGCCTTTACTTTCACCTTCTAAAATCATGGCCCCCAAAATTTGGTTCCATCGATTTGATTGCAAAACCGCTACATTTTTCTCCTTTTTAAGCTTTCCTATACTATCGGCAATTTTCATTCGCTTTCCTAAAGTTTCTATGAGTTGATTATCGACCACGTCTATCTGGGCTCTTAAATTGCTCAGTTTTGCATTGTATTCCGCC
>CAYGUZ010000361.1:0-2580 GCA_964353215.1 uncultured Flavobacteriaceae bacterium | reverse complement strand
TCTGTTTTTAAGATTTAATTATTAATTAAAATTATTTGAGCGCTTCTATTCTATGTACACGGCATTTAAGCATTTGGATGAACGCATTATGATTTTATCATATCTTTAACAAAGTATATGGCGAACTACCCAGAAGATGAGCAACTAATTCGGCAATTATCCAATAAGGATAAGCTTGCACTGCACAGCATATATGATAAATATGCTGGTGCCCTGTACGGAGTAATTCTGCGAATGTGCAGAAACGAGGCTATTGCTCAAGATTTACTACAAGAGACATTTATTAAGATTTGGCAGAAAATAGATAGTTATGATGCTGCCAAGGGTAGATTTTATACGTGGGCCTATAGAATTGCAAAAAATACAACCCTAAATGCCTTAAGAAAACCAGATTTGCTCATCCAATCAGAAGATTTAAGTGTATATAAAAATAAAAACCAAGAAGAAAAATTACCAGATTACGCAGAACTAAGTGGTGCTATTAAAAGTTTAGAACCGCACCATCAAGAAGCTATAGCGCTAGTTTATTTTAGGGGATATACCCATAGAGAGGCCTATTTAGAAATGGGTGTTCCCTTAGGCACTTTTAAATCTTATATAAGGCAAGCCCTGAATTTACTGCGTGACAGCTATAAGAACGAATTGGTCTTAGTCTGGTTTTGTATAGAAATTTTGGCATGATGGATAGAAAGAAAATATTGAACGAAGGACTTCTAGAAAAATATCTGTTGGACGAGCTAAATACCTCCGATCGAGATTCGATAGAACATGCATTAAAAACTGATAAGGAGCTGCTTCAAAAATTTAGCGAATTAGAGGAAGATTTTGAAAAGATGGCTTTTGAAAATGCCATACCACCTCCACCCGAAGTAAAAACCAAGCTCAAAGAACAGTTAGATACGAAAAAAGTAAGAAAATTATCGAACAGCCCATTATTGGTTGCGGCAAGCCTCGGAGTCTTATTTCTATTATCATCTATTTGGATGTATACCAAATGGCAAAATACAAGAGCTGAATTTGAATCGCTACAAAATCAAACCACTGCCTTACAAGAGCGTTTAAATACTTTGGAAAAAAACTATGTTTTAACCAATACAAGATTAAAAACCATAAATGGCCCTAAAACCATTCCCCTTGTTTTATACAGTAATGAAGCCGCACCTAATTCTAGGGCCGTCGCCTATATAAATCATGAAAGCAAAATGGTTCATGTGAATGCTCAAGGACTACCAGTGTTGCCAAAAGATAAAACCTATCAAATGTGGAGTGATGTGGATGGCGAAATGGTTGATATGGGGGTACTAAAAACTGATGAAGAGCTTATTACCCTAAAATATATCGATAAAGCCGAATCGCTGAACATTACGATAGAGCCGGCTGGTGGAAATGACCATCCTACCGTAGCGAATTTGATTGCATATGTGACTTTATAATTACAATTGGTTCTTAATTAGCATACTAACTAATAATTAAGAACCTTATGAAAAAATTAATCGCAGAATTTATTGGAACTTTTTGGCTTGTGCTTGGCGGATGCGGGAGTGCTGTATTGGCCGCAGGATTCCCTGAACTTGGAATCGGATTTTTAGGTGTAGCCCTTGCCTTCGGACTTACGGTAGTTACGATGGCCTACGCCATTGGCCATATCTCTGGCTGCCATTTAAACCCTGCTGTTTCCATTGGCCTGGCAGTTGGTGGTCGCTTTGACAAAAAAGATTTAGTACCCTACATTATCGCCCAAGTCATGGGCGCAATTGCCGGGGCCGGTGTTTTGTATTTGATCGTCAGTGGTAAATCTGGTTTTGAAATTGGTGGCTTTGCCGCAAATGGCTACGGAGAACATTCACCTGGGGGTTACGATATGCTATCGGCTTTTGTTACCGAAACGGTCTTAACCTTCTTTTTCTTGATTATCATTTTAGGCGCTACACATTCAAAGGCTCCAAAATATATGGCGGGCTTGGCGATAGGTCTTGGTTTAACCTTAATCCACCTTATCAGTATTCCTGTAACGAACACGTCGGTAAATCCAGCGCGAAGTACCAGTCAGGCATTATTCGCTGAAGGTACTTGGGCCATACCACAGTTGTGGTTATTTTGGGCCGCGCCAATCGTAGGTGCGATTTTAGCAGGTATGGTCTATAGAATGATCTCTCAGGAAAATGAGTAGGCCTTGTAAAGTTTGGACAGGATCTGGAAAATAGATTTTGCCCAAACTTTATTATACGGGTGAACCATATAAATCAAAGTCTGAGGCTTCTGTAATTTTAATAGTGGTAAGGTCACCGATTTTTACATAAAACTTTGTAGCATCGATCAATACTTCATTGTCAACATCTGGTGAATCGGACTCGGTCCGTCCGACAAAGTGATTGCCTTCCTTTCTGTCAATAATACATTTAAAGATTTTCCCTATTTTCTCTTGATTCAGCTCCCAAGAGATTTGAGACTGAATTTCCATAATTTCATTGGCGCGTTGTTGCTTTACTTCTTCCGGCACATCATCCTCTAGGTTATAAGCATGGGTATTTTCTTCATGACTATAGGTAAAACAACCCAAACGCTCAAAACGCATTTCTT
>CAYGUZ010000360.1:0-2581 GCA_964353215.1 uncultured Flavobacteriaceae bacterium | reverse complement strand
GTATTATCTCGCTTGCTGGGATTGTCGTAAATAATGGTGTGGTACTCTTAGACTATACGCAACTGCTTATAGACCGAAAGAAAGTAGCGCTAGAGTTAGAAGACGATGAATTCTTGAATAAGGCCGATTTCACAGACGCCGTCATTAAAGGTGGTAAGGCTAGGTTACGCCCTGTGCTTTTAACAGCGATTACAACCATTCTTGGGCTGATACCACTCGCAACAGGTTTCAACATTAACTTCTTTTCGTTGTTCAGTAAGTTTGATGCCCAAATTTATTTTGGGGGTGATAATGTTATTTTCTGGGGGCCTTTGGCCTGGACGGTTATCTATGGTCTTTTAATTGCAACATTTTTAACGCTGATTGTAGTACCTATTCTATTTAGCCTTGTGTACAAACTTAAGTTAAGGATGTATAAAAGAAAGATTCGTAAAATAGAAAAAGACAAACAAGATTTGGATCTTGCCGCGTAGCGAAGCAAGATTTTAGCATACTTCTTTTGGATATGATATCCTTTGGAAACTCCAATTAAAAAAGCCCCGTGATGTACAATCATGGGGCTTTTTTTTATTCGTTAAAAATTTTATTTGTCCACAGAAACAACTTGAGCGTTGTTCCAATCTTTTACGTAAGCAATTTTATTATCCTGAAAATCTACTTCCTTTAAAATATCGTTCTTCCAAAAAAACCATTTCCCTGAACGAACACCATTTTCATACCTTCCTGAAACAATTTTTTTGCCCTCTACATTGTACATAAACCACTGTCCGTGTAATTCACCTTCAAGTAAAAAACCTGTTTGAGCTACTTCTCCATTGTCATGAAAATAAGTCGCCTTTACCATTTTACCTTCTTTTTCAAAAGTAGGTTTTAGGTCTTGTGCATATATCTGTGCTGAAAATACTACTGCTAAAATTAATATCGCTTGCTTCATCATTTTGGGATTTAAATTGCGCTTCCTTTACATTAACGATACAAACATACAAATTATTTTACCTTAAATACATATTTAAGTAACAAATAATTTACATTAAGTTTACATTAAAACCGTAACTATCTGATTTACATTTATATGTACAAAATTTATAGCCTCATTTACGAACCCATAATAGACAGAAAAAATCGATAAGTTGTCGGTATATCTCCGTTTTCACCATAAAATCTGTGTAAATATTGGTGTTACAAAAGAATTGAACTAATTACCTTTGCCAATCATAAAATAGGCACATGTATAGAAGTAATACCTGCGGCGAATTGAACGCTTCACACATAGGACAAGAAGTTACCTTAAGTGGTTGGATTCAGAAAATAAGGGATAAAGGTTTTGTAGCATGGATAGATTTGAGAGATCGCTATGGCATCACCCAACTTGTTTTTGATGAGGACCGTACTTCTAAAGAGCTACTTGATTTGACCAGGACTTTAGGGAGGGAGACCGTAATTCAAATTAAGGGTGAAGTTATCGAACGTGCTTCTAAGAATAAAAATATTCCGACCGGGGAAATAGAGGTTTTGGTTTCAAAGTTAACCGTACTAAACGAGTCTTTATTGCCCCCCTTCACCATTGAAGATGAAACCGATGGCGGTGAAGATATTCGAATGAAATATCGGTATCTCGATATTCGTAGAAATACGGTAAAAGAAAACCTCATCTTTAGACATAAAGTCTCTATGGAGGTTAGAAAATACCTTTCTGACCAAGGGTTTATAGATGTTGAAACTCCTTATTTAATAAAATCGACCCCAGAAGGCGCACGAGATTTTGTAGTGCCGAGTAGAATGAACGAAGGGCAGTTTTATGCTCTGCCCCAATCTCCACAAACCTTTAAGCAATTATTGATGGTCGGTGGAATGGACAAATATTTCCAGATTGTTAAGTGTTTCAGGGATGAAGATTTAAGGGCCGATAGACAACCGGAATTCACCCAGATTGATTGTGAAATGGCTTTTGTTGAACAAGAAGATATCTTAAATACGTTTGAAGGATTGACCAAACACCTTTTAAAAGAAATAAAAGGGGTAGAAATCGATAGTTTCCCTAGAATGACTTTTGATGAGGCCATGAGACGCTATGGAAACGACAAACCGGATATCCGTTTTGGAATGGAATTTGGCGAACTGAATACAGTTGCCCAGCATAAAGATTTTACTATTTTTAATTCCGCAGAACTTGTTGTGGCTATTGCGGTACCAGGCGGTAATAGTTATACCCGAAAAGAAATAGATAAATTAACCGACTGGGTAAAAAGACCCCAAGTCGGTGCCTTGGGTATGGTATATTGCAGATGCAATGATGATGGCACTTATAAATCTTCGGTAGATAAGTTTTACGACCAAGAAGACTTGGCCAAATGGGCAGAAATTACAGGGGCAAATGCAGGTGATTTAATTTGTGTGCTATCTGGTGATACAACTAAAGTAAGGGCTCAATTAAGCGCCTTACGTATGGAAATGGCAGAACGCTTGGGGCTTCGAAAAGCTGATGAGTTTGCTCCGTTATGGGTCATCGATTTTCCATTGTTGGAACTTGATGAAGAAACTGGCAACTACCATGCCATGCACCATCCGTTCACTTCGCCAA
>CAYGUZ010000359.1:0-2587 GCA_964353215.1 uncultured Flavobacteriaceae bacterium | reverse complement strand
TCTCTATATAAATTTATAAATAATGCGGCCACGGTAGCATCATAAGAAAATCTCAACCCCCCTGCGGCCTTTAACTTCTTATGGATGTTTTTATCTAAAACAGATTGAAAGTACGTGTCTTTCGAGCCCAGCATTTTTAAACGCATTTTCTTTTCTGCCTCTTGTAAGTATGAAGATGTTTTTATCGCTTCTTGTTCTTTTTTAACCATTTTATCTACGGCCTCTTCATAGCTTTCTAAAAAGGCAAATTTGCCAAATTTTATAAATGGGGTACGTTCCAACCATTTCTCAATAGCGTCGAATAGCGTTCCATTCGCGTAAATAGCATCTAAACGTTCTTGCTGTTCTTTAGGAAAAAAAGCCGCATAGTGATGATTATTATAAGTAATGCGTTCTTCTTCGGGCAGACCCAATAAGCTTTCGACTAATCGAAACTGAAAACTCTGAAACCCTGAAGCCGGAAAAAGATAGTTTCTAAAGTCCAAAAAATCCAATGGTGTCATAGTCTCCATAATCTCGATTTGTTGAATCAACAAATCCATTATTTTCTCGATACGTTCTATTCTTGAAACTACGGTACCTACACTACGTTCATCTACCTGCTCATTACCGAACATTGTTAAGATAGAGGCCAACTCATGAACAATCTGTTTAAACCATAGTTCATAGGCCTGATGGGTAATAATAAAAAGCATTTCTTCATGCGCAGGGGCTCCTATTGCCTCGCTTCGCGGATGTTGGGCCTCTAAAATTTTATCCAATTCCAAATAATCGTGGTAATGAATGGTGCTGTATTTTTTGGAATTGTTTTGTCCCTTCATGTTATATTCAATTTAAAATCACCTATATTTTTTTGGATTTGCAAAGCCCCTTTTTGTAATTTTTTTACATAGTTCGGAAGTTCTTCTTTTTTAAATCTATTCGCGGGGCCTGCAGCGCTTAAACTGGCAATAATCTCATTTTTCTGATTTAGAATGGGTACAGCGACACAAATCAGCCCTATTTCAAACTCTTCGTAATCGACAGCATAGCCATCCTTTTTTATTTTTTTGAGTTCTTCTTTCAGCTGCCCGCAATCGGTTATTGTGTTCTCTGTGTAACTTTCTAACCTTTCAACAAAACGATTTTCATCATAAGAAGAAAAAGCAAGGAGCACTTTTCCTAAACTAGTTGCATGTGCTGGACTATAAGACCCAATCGTCGTGCTAATTCGTAGACCTTGCGGACTTTCAACCTTATCCACATAGTATACTTGTTCATCTTTAAACACTCCGATATGTACAGTCTCAGTAATGTTTTTTGCCACCTCCATTAAAACAGGATGGGTTTTATCCGTAAAAGCAGATTTAATTCTAACTCGATTACCTAGTTCAAATAGTTTCAGCCCAAGGCCATATTTTCCAGAAACTGAATCTTGATACATAATTCCTCTTTTTTGCATATCTGAAAGAAAGCGATAAACCGTACTCTTACTTGCATCAAGTTCTTTGGCCAGTTCAGTAACACTCCACTCTGCTCGATCAACCGTAAAATACTCCAGTATCGCAAAGGTTTTATCGACGGAACTTTTAAGCTCTTTAAGAACAGCCATAGATTTTTAATTTACTTTCAATGTTACGGTGCCAAGTTGCGCTACCTCTACTGCTACAACATCATTCTTGTGTACATATACTGCGGGAGTAGCCGCACCTGCCAGTATAACCATGTTTTTCTTTAAATCAACATTGTACTGTTTTGCCAAACGAAAAGCCGCTAATAACGAGTTCAATGGATTACCTAAAATTGCCTTAGAATTTGCGCTTTGCACAAGTTGATTGTTTACCATCATCTTAATTTCCAAATTTGACGCATCTATAGAAAAATCTTTCCACTCACCAAGCACATAGGCAGATGAAGAACAATTATCAGCTATAACATCTTCTAAAGAAAATTTAAAATTCTTGTATCTAGAATCTATAATCTCAATAGCCGCAGCTACGTTAGATACGTATTCAAATACATTATCTATAGTTACATTTTGATCAACATCCTTTTTTAAAAGATAGGCAACCTCAGGTTCGGCTCTTGGGTGAATAAATTTTTTATTATCTAAATATCCATGATTTTCAATTTCCATCTTATCGGTAAGTCTGCCCCAAATTAAATCATGAACTCCCATTTGTTCCATCTTAGCCTTGCTGGTAAACCCAAGTTTAATCCCTGAAAGAACTTCTCCCCTCTGCATTCGCAAGCAAATTGACGCCTCTTGAATCTTATAAGCGTCACCCAATGATAACTCAGCACGTTCACTTAACTGTGGTATAGGAGCTGCATTCTTTGCCGCGTCATCTAAAATCATAGAAAGTTCAATAAAATCTTGTTTCATTATGTGAAATATAGTTTTATTATATGAAAATAGGAATAAAAGCTTTAGTCTCCTAATTAAAATTTAAAACTTCTCAACAGCAATGGGCAATTTTAATTTGACGAAGCACTATTTCGGATAGCGAAATAACGCTAGGTGTTACAAAATGGGACGAAAAGAAAAATAATTTTTGAACTCATAGAGCAGCAAGATTTAAATTATATTTCCTCAATTTCTTAGCAC
>CAYGUZ010000358.1:0-2593 GCA_964353215.1 uncultured Flavobacteriaceae bacterium | reverse complement strand
GTGCTATCGGGCTCTTCTTGTCGTAAGTTGCTAAAACCATAGCTACTTGTTTAGAAGTCTGGCAACAATTATCGGATTTAGGGGGCGATAGAAAGAGTCTGCTACTAAATCTTGGTGGCGGTGTTGTGACCGATTTAGGGGGCTTTGTAGCGTCTACTTTTAAGAGAGGAATAGATTTTATAAATATACCCACTACCCTTTTGGCAATGGTCGATGCATCAATCGGCGGAAAGACTGGAGTGGATTTGGGTGTTTTAAAAAATCAGATTGGGGTAATCAACCAACCTGTCATGGTTCTGATTTTTCCGGAATTCTTGGCAACATTAGAAGAAAGACAACTTAAGAGCGGGTTTTCTGAAATGCTTAAACATGGTTTAATAAGTGATTCTGCATATTGGGAAGAACTTATCAATACAAAAGATTTTTCTTCGACAGATTTTATTCGAAAATCGGTAGCCATAAAAAATAGCGTCGTTCTGCAAGACCCTACCGAAAAAGGGATACGAAAAAAACTGAACTATGGCCATACCATTGGGCATGCGATCGAATCTTATTTTTTAGATAGCCCTCATTTAAAAACGCTCTTGCATGGGGAGGCCATTGCTATTGGGATGATTTTAGAAGGGTACTTTTCCCATGAACTGTCAGGCCTTTCAAAATTAGACTTGAATGAAATAAAAAAAGCTTTTTTGAGTCACTTTAAAAAAGTTGATTTTACAGATCAGGATATCGAAATTATAGTAGATTTACTAAAGCACGACAAGAAAAATACACATGGCAATGTAAACTTCGTACTCTTGCAAGAAATAGGAACACCTATTTTAGACGTTAAAGTGCCACTAGAATTATTCAAGAAAGCATTTGCTTACTACAAAGAATAACTGTTACGTATACTAAATACTTTAATTGACAACTCTTTAAAACGCTGGCGTCAAAAAATCCATAGCTTAGGTAAGCTAAACCTAAAACACCTACTATGAAACGTGTTATTGTAGATTATAAAAGACTTGACCACACCGTTGCAGCATTATTAATAGACCTATATCCGCATGGTTACGGTGATGAAGACATCATTATACTTAGAAAACCCAACGGAGAGGTTGTTGAAGCCGTAGAGGTTAAAACCGATGATACAATATATCTTGTAAAGATCAGCAATAGCCTTTCTAACTTCATAGCGACCTTTGAAGATACCATTGAAAAAGAACTTGAGCACAAACCTGCTGAAGGAGTTCTTGAAAATAACCAAGAATCGGAGCTAGAAGCAGAAACCGATTCTGATCTTGATATCTCAGAAGATTTATATTAATTATAACTGAGGTATCGGCTCTCTATGATTTTTTTATGGTGTTTTAAATGCCCACACATAAGAAACCCAAGTGCGCGCACACTCATCTTACTACCGCTGGCAACTCCGAAACGCATTAACTCCTCATCGTTCAAAGATTCGAATAATGCGATGGTCCCCACCCTCACAGCTTTAAACTCGTTTATAATCGCTGTTTTGCCCTTAGCGTTCGCCCTACTCTTCGCAACAAATATATCTTGATCAAAACCAGGTAATGGAGTTTTATCGTTTCTAGAAAAACGTAAAGCACGGTATTGAAAAATCCGTTCGGTATCAATTAAATGAACAAGGGCTTCAGCTATAGACCACTTTTTTGGAGCATACGCGAATTCCATTTTATCATCAGGAAGAGCAGTAATGAAATTGACTAAAGAGACCAGGCCGGTTTTCAAACCATCCAATAAGTCAGTTTCACCTAATATATCAATATATGGCTGATAATAATTGTGATACTCAGAAACATCTAAATCGCTACTATTCATCAAACCGATTATAGCTCATTAAAAATAGTATGCATTAAACGCTTTTTATCATTGATGCTTTCCTCTAAAGAAATCATGGTTTCGGTTCTACTTATTCCATCAATATCATCAATTTTAAAAATGATGTTTTTGGCATGCGTAGTATCCTTAGCTCTTATTTTACAGAAAATATTGAACTTACCGGTAGTAATATGAGCAACGGTTACATTAGGTATTTGGGCCAAACGCTCTAAAACAAACTTTGTTTGATGCGTCTTTTCAAGAAAAATACCAACATATGCTATAAAAGAGTATCCTAATTTCACATAATCCAAAGTTAAAGAAGACCCTCTAATTATACCGGCTTCCTCCATCTTTTTAACCCTAACATGCACTGTGCCCGCTGATATCAATAACTTTTTGGCAATATCGGTAAACGGTGTTCTGGTGTTGTCGATTAACATATCCAGAATCTGATGGTCTATTTCGTCAAGCTTTACTTTGTTCATTTCAATATTATTTTCAACAAAATTAATGAATTAGAGAATAAAACGTAAGAAAACATTATTTTTTTTGAATATTATGTAAGAAAAATATGGTTTTTAACTTTTCCAATACGAGAATTAAACTTTTATAATATCAAATACCTAAAAAATAGACCTTTTCGCTAATGAACCTTAGCATTTCAATTTAAATTATTTACAATCATGAACTCAAAATGGCATTTACACTACCAATTTTACAGATGAAAATTCACATTTCTACCTCACTGATCGTATTTTTA
>CAYGUZ010000357.1:0-2602 GCA_964353215.1 uncultured Flavobacteriaceae bacterium | reverse complement strand
CTTTTGAACCTTGAACACTGTCAACAGGGTTTTCTTTAAAATTCTTAAGCATTTGCTTGATTTCTTCAGCGCCGCTCATTCCTTTTTTGGTGATAGATATCAATTTCTCTTTGTAGAAACCAAATTCTACATAAGCATCGATTAGATCTTTGTAAAAACTACTTCCGTTTGCTTTTGCTTGGGCCGCAATTTCACAGGCCAATAGGGTAGAGGTTACAGCGTCTTTATCACGCACGAAATCACCTACCATATACCCAAAACTTTCTTCGCCACCACCAACAAAAGTCGATTGAGGAAAGTCTTTTATCATTTTACCGATCCATTTAAACCCTGTTAGGGCCGTTTTAAATTCAACACCATAGGCTTTTGCCATTTGCTCCATCATTGGCGTAGAAACGATAGTTGTGGCAATAAATTCATTGCCTTTAAAACCTTTTACCTTGTATTGGTCCAATAGAAACTTCGTCATTAGCACCATGGTCTGGTTGCCATTGAGAAGCTCCATTTCTCCATCTAGGTTGCGTACGGCAATGCCCAAACGGTCGCTGTCTGGGTCGGTGCCTACGACCATATCGGCACCAATTTCCTCAGCTTTTGCAATAGCCATGGCCAAAGCTTCCGGCTCTTCAGGATTAGGGGATTTGACCGTAGGGAAGTCCCCATTGGGTTCTGCTTGTTCTTCAATAACGGTTACATTGTTATACCCCGCTCGTTTTAAAACCTCTGGTATAGCTGTTATAGAAGTTCCATGGATAGAAGTAAACACAATTTTAAAATCATCTTTACCGGGTGCATTAAAATTCCCGTTTTTAACGGATTGCTCGAAGAAAGCCTCATCAACTTCTTTATCTATTGCTTCGATTAAGCCATGGTTAGCCTCGAACTTAATATCTTCAAAAGAAATGGAATTAATTTCAGCTATAATTTCGCCATCTTCTGGCGGTACAATTTGCCCGCCATCCGTCCAGTACACCTTATAGCCATTATATTCTGGAGGATTGTGCGACGCCGTTAATACAATACCTGCATGGCAATTTAAGTGACGCACTGCAAAAGACAGTTCAGGGGTAGTGCGCAAAGCGGAAAAACGAAAAACCTTGATGCCGTTAGCAGAAAGTACTTCGGCCACAACTTGCGATAAGGTATCGCTATTGTGGCGGCAATCATATGCGATGACCACCTTAATTTCTTGGTTTTGATATGTTTTTTTTAGGTAGTTGCTTAGGCCTTGAGTGCTTTTTCCTAAAGTGTATTTATTTATTCTATTGGTGCCAACACCCATAACACCGCGCATACCGCCAGTACCAAATTCTAGGTTTTTATAGAAACGTTCCTCAAGTTCTTGGGTATTGTTTTGTAGTAAATTTTGAATCTTTTTTTTAGTCTCTGCATCAAAGAAATCAGTTAACCAAGATTTGGCGGTGTCTGTAAAAGAACTCATATCAGTTTTGTTTAGAATAGAATTATAAGATAAATCTTACATATTAACGCAAATTAAACTCAAATATTGAATGCTAATTGTCTAGTTAAAAAATCAACGTGATTTTTTTAATTCATTTAGTTTTTTCGATTTTTTCAACAATTCTATAATTGTTGTCATTTTTCTTGGAACGCACCAATATTTCACCTAAAAATCCGGCTAAAAAGAATTGTACCCCAATTAACATTGAGGTTAAAGCGATATAAAATTGAGGTCTATCGGTTATTAAACGCCCCGTTTTATGTAAAAAAAGTTTATCGATACCTAAATATATAGCGAACCCAAGACCTACTATAAACATTAATACTCCCAAAGCTCCAAATAGGTGCATGGGTCGGCGGCCAAATTTGGAAACAAACCAAATGGTTACTAGATCTAAAAATCCTTTCATAAAGCGTTCTGCTCCAAATTTTGTGGTTCCATATTTGCGAGCTTGATGCTTCACTACTTTTTCTCCAATTTTCGAAAAACCCGCATTTTTAGCTAAAACCGGTATGTAGCGGTGCATATCTCCAGAAACTTCGATATTCTTTACTACATCTATGTGATAAGCCTTTAAGCCACAGTTAAAATCGTGCAATTTGAGCCCCGATGTTTTTCTGGCTGCCCAATTAAAGAGTTTGGAGGGCATGTTTTTAGATAGCACTGAATCATAGCGCTTCTTTTTCCACCCAGAGACTAAATCAAACCCCTTATTTTTTATAAGGTCGTACAGTTCAGGAATTTCTTCAGGATTATCTTGAAGGTCGGCATCCATCGTAATTACTACATCTCCTTGTGCAGCAGAAAACCCAGCGTGTAAAGCTTGTGATTTTCCATAATTTTTAAGAAAACGAATGCCTCTTACGGTAGAATTTTTTGAAGCTAGTTTTTCGATAGTTTTCCAAGAACCATCGGTACTGCCATCATCAATAAAGATGATTTCATACAGAAAATGATTGGATTGCATAGTCTGCGCGATCCAATCATGTAATTCTATGAGCGATTCTTTTTCGTTAAGTAAAGGAATTACAATGGATAATTGCATTGTTGTTTTCTGGAATTCCTTTCAAAAATAATCAATTTAGTTTTTAGGTGATTTCATTACACTACCAATAATCGCTGATATAATAAGTCCTAAAA